>JAPPGC010000105.1 GCA_028875125.1 Bacteroidota bacterium
TACCCTAATTTTAATTGTCGTCATACCGTAATTTTAACTGTCGCTAGATACACAACACCTCCGTAGGGTTCTTTAACGCGTGTTATTGGTGTTAAAATCTGGCTTTTTCTCTCCCTAATGCCGCACAATGTTTTATGTAGCATTCCTACTCGGGGTATGTTTTGTCCAGTTCTTCGCGGCGGTCCAGTTGGGCGTTTCGCGTAAATTTCCGATCAGTTCATATTGGGGCAGTTAATTCTGAACGCGCCACCCAAGGAACAAGATCGCGCAATACATGTGCATAGTGTAATTGGCGAACCCTCTAGTCTTCTCGGCCCCCCTATCTGTACGAATGAGAGATCCGCGGTGTGTGGAAGCCCCTTGGGGCTGGCGTCAGACAGGCATACGCAGAACCCTTGGACGTGGACTCTTTGTTCTATGGAGCCTAGTCCTGTTCATGGTATGTGCGGATGCTACGAATGCACAGCCTGTTGAGCCGGTCAAGTTGGAGCATTTTCAATTTGTGAAGGCAATCACATTTTCCGATCCAGAATCGGTTCATCCAGGGCCCTTGCTGATCGCGGAAATAAAAGGTCTGGATGTGGCTGCGGATGGCCAAATGCTTGTGGCAGACTGGATCGGCAGCCAGGTTTTTCTGTTTGGGCCGGACGGCGAGCTCTTGGCAGTGCTGGACCCATCTGTTTGTCATCCAGGGTTCGAGGTGCGTCCTGTTCACGCCAAGTTCATCGGAGATCACTCTATATTTCTGTCCAATGCCGGTCCCTGGGGGTACCGCTTCACCTCTGAGGGCGGTTGCCTAGGAAGCGTTGATCCCGACTATTCCATCGTGTCCAATCCCAACGCTCTGGATACTGACGCGCAGGGTCTTGTTGGCTTTTACCGCCACTTGGACAAACAGGTTGTCAGGCGCATGAATGCCAGCGGGAAGTTGCTCCAAGAGTATACGTTGCCTGCGAGTGACTACCCAAGAGCGACTAGAAGGATTGGTATGGGGGGCTTGATCGCAGATAAGACCCACCATTTCTACGCGGGCCCGGTTGAGAAGCATATCCTCAAACTAACACCAGATGGCGCGGTGGTCGACCGAATCTCGCACCGAACGTCTTGGTTCCGTGATGTTGCGCGGGACCTTCCTGATGGGAGCAATCTCACAGCTATAATGCAAGCATCTGGCCGGCTGATGGCATCCAGCACACTTGTAAGTGGGCTATTTGAGTTGACAGATCAAATCGTGATGATCCAGTACAGAAACGGGGACCGGGGGCGCGGCTATCAGATCTTTACCAAGGCAGGTCAGCTTGTCGCACAAGAGCTGGATATTAGGGTGCATTTCAAGTTCGGTGCGTCCGGACAAGTCTATCGTGTGGTCCGGCCAGACTTGGCCGCTGGGGGCGATTTGTCCAATCCCATTATTGAGGTCTACCAATTCATCGCGCCCGAGTGAAGGGTGAAGACTTAACGCCACTTAGATTGTTATGAATTCGAGTGTTTTGTCCGAGGATTCAAAAGCATTCCGCAGTGCTGGATAGTGACAACCTGTCAGATATTTCTGATGTTATGGTACAAAGAGTTAGGGCAATCACTGATGGATCGGGCACAGATAGCCCAGTAACGGCCACCTGTTGGAAGAACACGGACAGACTTGCAGTCCCGTCTAGGTTCCAGCGTTTATCCTGAGACGAGAACTGCAATGATGCTGAATTAAGCAATGAGGTTTTAGTGTCCCTGAATGCTGGAACAATCAACCCCGAATCATCTCCACGTAACACATCCAGTCCAGACTGCAGAGCGTAAATTTTCAGACAGCCCAGCCCTCACGATGCTCACGCATCATCAGCTCATGCGGAACATGGTCGCCGAGCACCTTCATATTCTGGGCATTCCAGGTAATCTGTTCACCGGTACGCAAGAGGAGTTGATTCGCATGGAGACGGTTGACGGGAGCAAGGTGATTGATACGGTTTCGGGAGTAACAGGCAGTGGCCTGGATCTTAGTTTTCCCAACGGAGTACCGGACAATATCTCTTACGGCGAAATGGCGTTTCTTCACCGGAGTATCGGCCACCGAACCTATCGTAGACGTTCGGCTTGGATTGGTGCAGGTACCGGTTTTCGAGCAAATGGGAGCCCTGTTTTCGGTGTTCAAATAATCTTTTAGCAAATGATCTCTACTCACAACAACCGCGGCATCATATCTTGCCTGCTTGATTCCGTGGTGCGCCACGCTCATCGTCGGTTAGCCTATTTTGGTTTTCTGGTCTCGTTTCTGTTCCTGATTCTGCCCGGTCTGATTCTCGCGCAGGCGCCGGAGCGTGCGCCTTCCACGGAAACGGACTTCAAGAAAATGGAGACCTCAGGATGGGATATAAACCCAACGAGGGCCGTTCCTCATCGGGATGATATGATACGGGCTGAGCGTTTCCGGTTAAAGTCAGAAGCACACGGACACTTTCATGACAGGTTACGCCCAGAAAGGCCGGTGACCGGAGTTTCAGCAGTAAAACCGGTCGCGCATGTGAGCGTGACGATCTGCGATCGAACGGCTGCCGTAATAGACGCGATTCTGAGTCGAATTTCTGGTGCAAGTAATTGTTCAGAAGTTACGAGTACCCAACTGGCGGCCATCACGGATACCCTGGATTTACGTAACAAAGGAATTTCAAATCTGAAGGAGGGAGATTTTGATGGCCTGCTTTCGCTGACTGGGTTTGAATTGACGTTCAATAATCTGAGCATCCTTCCCGATGGCATCTTTGATCAACTGACCTCGCTGACTTCGCTTGATTTGTCGTACAATGATCTGAGTACGCTTCCCGACGGCATCTTTGATCAATTGACCTCGCTGACTGAGCTTTCTTTGTCGTACAACGATGATCTGGTCACGCTTCCCGCCGGCATCTTTGATCCACTAACCTCACTTACTTCGCTTTATTTGTCCGGCAATGCATTCAGCACGCTTCCCGCCGGCATCTTTGATCCGCTGACCTCGCTGACTGAGCTTTTTTTGTGGGACAATGATCTGGTTACGCTTCCCGACGGCATCTTCGATCAACTGACCTCCCTGACTGGGCTTGAGTTGTGGGATAATGATCTGGTCACGCTTCCCGATGGCATCTTCGATCAACTGACCTCTCTGATTGGGCTTGTTTTGTCGTACAATGATCTGGTCACGCTTCCCGACGGCATCTTTGATCAACTGACCTCGCTTGCTTCGCTTGATTTGTCGTACAATGATCTGAGTACGCTTCCCGACGGCATCTTTGAGAACCTTACCCAATTGCCCCTTGAAGATAATAACGATTCCTTCGCAGGTCTATTTCTTCACGATAATCCGGGAGCATCTTTCAGGCCGGCCGTCAACGCGGGTGCAGAGCTAACGGTACAATCAGGGGCTACAGTGTCTATTCCGGGCCGAGTCACGGGGCCATGGGGTGATTTTGTACGGTGGGAATGGATTCAGGTAGACGGCCCAGGTTCAGATACCCCGATTTCAGGGGCGTTGTCCTTGACGGGCGGCAACACGGCCGCGCCCAGCTTTGCAGCGCCAATGGCGGAAGGAGACCTGTACTTCAGGTTGGTGGCGACCCCAGGACATGAAGGAGAGCCCACTGAATCCCGTGGGCATGCGAACTCATTCCCTGCCTGGGTGACGGTACGTGTTGCTACGGCTACAAACTACTAACGGAGCCTCCGTCTGTGGTGGATTTTGCCCTACTTGGGCATTACCCCAACCCATTCAATCCATCCACGATCATGCACCCGCGCAATTTGGTCGTCACAATGCAGGGGCGAAAGCATAGGACATTCCGTGATCGTTGATCCGTGGGGACAGATTCTCGCACAGGCACCCGACCGGGCATATGTAGTTACCGCCGAACTGAACTTCGCCTATCAGGATCAACTTCGTGAACGTCTACCCTGCTTAAATCACAGATGCATTTGATTGTATTCCGGTTCTGCCAAGGTGGTTTGCAAACCAGATCATGAGGAGTATCAATGTAACTGGATCAAAGCTATTCGGATTGCCCCCATTCGGGGGTCTTCTCTCATTTCGTTCCTGCCAAGACGGCTGAACTCCAATTGGTGCTGCGTCAGAATATCCACAACCTCTCCATTCATGCCTGCTGCAAGATCCCTCACCTCTGCATCTTCATAGCGCTGCATCTGAATTGGTATATTCAGAAAACCTGTAAAACGTTCGAAGAAATCAAAGACGATTTCCGCCTTTGGGACACCAACCAGAAGGTGTCCGGTATCGAATACTCGAATACGAGGCAGCCACCGGAGGTCTGAAGTGAGGCCAGAGTGCGTAGGTAGATTTCTTTAGGAATGTAATACGAAATCCCCTCCGATACGAGTAGCGTGGGGGCATCCGAATTCCAGCCCGCATTGCTCAACACCTAAATCAGAGGCGGAATATCCGCCAAATTAGCTGTTAAAAATGACACATCGGGATCACCGATCTTTCGATTGATTTCTTCCTTGAGCGACATATTTGCCATATCCACATCGAAAAAGTGTGCCTTCGGATAACCATCTGCCAGATCAATGGATAATGGATCCAATCCACCCCTTAATTGGATGACCTGTGCGGTGGGGTTTTCATCCAGGTACCTACGGCAGCACTTTGCTACACCGTACTTTCTGTTGAGAAGTTCCACAGTGATTTCCTCATGGTTATCCTTGAACTGCGCTATAATCGGCTCAGCAGCCGATAAATCAATGCTACTCAAAAAAGCGCGTGCTGCCGCACCGCGATAAACATCCTGATTTGCAAAAGACAACACAAATGCAGATGTGGCAGGAACTTCAATCATATTTTTTATGGTTCAATCTGTCCAGTAGAGTGTGAGATCGTCCGGGCCTCAATCATATCCACTCCCAAAAAGCTTCTATCTCACGCGAGCATGAGCTCTGGTGATCTTGATTTTAACACCTTGTTCAAAGGCCTGATGGCATTGGACCCATTGGGTTTTTACTGAAAAGGACTATATAGTGTCAGCCAGAAAATAGCTATGTTTGCCAAGTTGAGGGCGTCCCGGCCATGGTTTGCATACGTCTGAAGTATCAATTCGAGGGGTCATGGCCTGGTCGCAGCGTATTTGGGTTGGAATCTGTACCAAATTAGAAGTCGGATTTACGCCGGTTTCCACGATATTTTTTGGCTGATCTGACCAGAGGACCTACCTTGGGCCAGTTCTGTTGTTCTGAACTCCTTAATTGATCGTATCCGTACGGCCAAAGGGACGTCACGCTGACTTTCGGCGGGCCTAATGCCACCTGTCGTATCGCCTCTTTTGTCTCTGCCCCAACCGGTGCACATTCGTCGCCACAACCCCGGCATGACCGTCCGAACGAACCCCTCCTGGCCATGCGTCCGTATCCTATCCAGTCCGTGGTCATTCAGATTGTTGTTCGCGTGGGGTGGCGGCGAGGCCGGCGTGCATCGAATCGGCTCGGCCAACCGGACGCTGAGCCCCGCCCCGTGCTTCAAGTTCCAGGCCTCCGACCCCTCGGCATCAGGCATCGCCGAGCATGTCCGCCCCTGTATGCAAGTTGCAGAGCGTATCAATCTGGTACTCAGCGGCGAAGCAGCGATACGTTACCTACGCCCGCAACCAAGGTGATTGAAGCTTCACCTCCCCCATTGATCTCGCCGGAAAACGAATTCGACAAGAGCTTCTTGGAAGTCTCGATCGGGAACTCACAGGTGACTGTCCCGAGACTCGCGGTGCCGTTAACTTCGAGCCGAACATCATCCGGGATCGAGACTGATACATTACCAGCACCGGTGCGGAAATTGCTTTCGCCACGAGGCTGCCCCAGAATTTCTACCGTTACGTTCCCAGTTCCAGCCATTATGTTCATCTCATCCGCCTTGGCGTAAACTGACAGGTTTCCGGCCCCTGTTGCCACATCAATCTCTTCCAGGTCGCCTGAGACTTCCACGTTTCCTGCGCCAGATTTTACGTCCACTTCACCCACAATATCCTCTAACAGGATGTTGCCAGCTCCCGTGCGTCCTGTAATCTCTCCCGAGATCTCCATAACGGTGATATTCCCAGCACCAGTCTTGAAGCTAACGTCGTATTCTTCGGGTACTCTCACAGTGAGACGGATTTTAATCTGCTGCCCCCTGCGCCAGCGTAACTGCCCCCGTTTTTCTTCAACGCGTGATCGAATACTGACATCATTGTCCTCCTTGATGAACTCATAGCGATGTGCTGACTCAAGGATTCTTGCCTCTTCGTCGGGATCGTCCGCACGTGCACGACGCTCTAGCTCTATCTTGACTGCATTCTCATTTGTTGATTCCACTTCAACATCACCTCTGTCCAGGTCCAGAGCAAGTGTGCCTCCCGGTTCAACCTTGTACTCTTTTTTGATGACATCCCGAGTAATGGGCTCAGGTTTGGAGGCTGCCAGCACTGCAACCATGACAACTGTGAGTCCCACGACGCCTGAATAAGTGAGGATTCGTTTCATTTGTGTGGTAGAGTCAGCCAGTGTATTCATTTGATACGGAATTCTCGGATGCAGGTTGCAAACAGAGATATGAACCCTGTGCTCTCAGCCGTTGTTGAACAGATTTGATTTCGAAAGACCCAGTAAAATGCCCAAGGTTACACTACAGCGCTTGGACGATAAATTTCATTTTCTTGCTACGAACAGCAGTGGCAACACGTTGCACCTGGATACCAGTACTGACGAGGGTGGGAGCGGCCAGGGAGTGGGCCCCATGCAGGCAGTGGCTATGGCTTTGGGGGGATGCAGCGGAATTGATATAGTGATAATTCTCAAAAAGCAACGGCAGGATCTGCAGAAGTTTGACGCGGTAATCACATATGAGCGCGCAGAAGACCAGACGCCATCCCCGTTCACCAAACTGCATGTACACTACGAGTTTGGTGGAACACTTGATCCAGAAAAAGTCCGCCGTGCCGTAGATTTAAGTATCAGTAAGTATTGCTCGGTAGCTCATATTCTTGAGAAAACCACGGCAATAACTGTGAGTTGGTCTATCAACGGTCAACACTATTCCTGAAAACCACTAATCAATTACCAATTTCTACAATGAGTGTAAATCATGCCAGCGCATCCTGGGAAGGAGACCTCAAGTCCGGTGGCGGACAAATCAAGACCGACCGGGGTGGTATAGATACTCCTTTCACTTTCGGAATCCGCTTTGAGGACGAACACGGAATCGGGCCAGAAGACTTGGTTGCCGCAGCAATTTCAGGCTGCTATTCCATGGCGCTATCCAACGAGTTGGATGGCCGGGGCACCACAGCAAACCGCGTCGATACCCGCGCCAGCGTCACGCTTGGACCTGATCCGGCCGGAGGTTTTCATATCTCCACGATAGACCTGATTGTTCGTGCAGATGTGCCAGGGGTTGATGAGGATGGTTTCCAGTCCGCAGCAGAAGCGACCAGAACAGGTTGTCCTATCGCGAAGCTGTACGCCGGTACCACGATAAATCTGGACGCGAAGCTAGTAGGCTGATCCTCCGCGTCTATTAATACCCGTTCATCATCTCGGAGCGGGATAGATACACGTGCGCGGTCAGCGGTGGCAGATTCAGCGTAGCCGTCGTTACTACGGAACCCGTCGGGTATACCTGGCGGTAGGTCCCCTCCGGTATTGTGACCTCGTGGGTGTCATCCGAGGCATTGAAGACTACTAAGGCATGCTCGTCTTCCAGACGTCGCTCGTAAACCAATACGCGGCGATCATCGTCAATCGTAAGCCATTTCGTCTGACCATCGACGAATAACCGCATGTTTGCCTTTCGCAATGCAATCAGTTCCCGGTACAAGCCGGTTAATTTCAGATCGGCAGCCACAACGTCGTGTCTCCGTTCCTGACCAAGCGGATGCGTCAATTCGTCCTCAAACGTATAATCGGACCATAAAAGCGGTTTACGCACATCTGGATCATCTCCGCCCCACATGCCCATTTCGTCCCCGTTCCATATGTGAGGCGCACCTGACCAGATAAACTGTTGCACCAGAATTAGTTCCTGAATAGCACGCGTCCGTGCGTCAGGGCGCTCTACCTTGAAGTCTGGATTACCTCTGGGATGCTGTCCGTATTTGTACAGGACAGGGTTGTAGAGACTGGTGCTGATACGCGGCGTATCGTGACTGGCTGCAAGGTTCATCATGGCGTTCCAGAAACGAGTCGGGATACCCGCCATAATGGAATCCAAGTGAGCAACATAACCGGATGCCGTCAAGTTCGGAGGGGCCTGCGCAAAAAAACTGCGCGTAGGCATGTACCATCTATAGTTCATTACCGCATCAAAAATGTCTCCCTGAACCCAGGGAACAGGATCCGCCATATGATACGGCCACGAATCCCACCAGACCTCACCCACAAGGTATACCTCAGGGTTTATCCTTCTAACGAATTCGCGATAATCACGCCAGAACCCTAAGGGAACCATCTCGGCAACATCCAGACGGAATCCATCCAAGCCGTCCTCCGGGTTGCCGTCTCCGTTCGGATCCAGCCACCGCCTGGTCACATTGTAGATGTGAGCTTTGGGTCCCGGATGCAAGTTTCCCTCATGCGCACCATGGACATGATCTGGCGGGACATCTATTTTTGCCAGTTCCGGCAACGATTTTACTCCCAACCAGCCGTCATATGAAAACTCATTGGTATCTGGTGTAGCTGGATTGTCAAAAGCATTGATTTCGTACCAGTCAGCAAATACGGATGCCTGCTGGTTCTCCAGAACATCTTCCCAGGCCCAGAACCTCACCCCGGTGTGATTCCAGGAATAGTCCAGTATGATCCGCATGTCTCTGGCATGTACCTCCTTGATCAGCTTCAGGAAAAGGCTGTCTGCTGCCGTCCATTGCCAGGTATCTGGATCCAGGGGGTCCTCTGCTTCCGCGATCTGGCGATCACCCACAGGATCGGGCCCGAAATTTCGATCTACATGCCGATAGTTACGTGCATCAAACTTGTGAAGGGAAGGTGCGTCATTGATTGGATTCAAATAAAGTGCGGTAACCCCCAGTTCTTTCAGGTAATCAAGCTTATCCAGTACCCCCTGCAAATCTCCACCGTAACGCCGGTATTGCACAGCAGTATAGAATTCCATTTCATTCTCCAAGGCCCAGTCCTCCTGTTTGTACCAATCGTGCGTCCACGGCGTAGTTGCCCAGTTTTCCGGCTGTGGTCCAAACCAGAAGCCGAGTATGTCTTCTGGTGTCGGATCGTTATCGGGATCTCCATTACGGAATCGTTCAACAAAAATCTGGTACCAAACAGCTTCATCTGCCCATGATGGGGGGTCGCTGATGGGAGTCTGCGCCTGTGCTGGAGCAACCAGGCAGGCAGCAAGGAGAAAGCTAACGCAAGTACGCATCGGTTCCATCTAGCCAGTCTTGTCGCGGCGGGCAAAAAATATCTACATCCAGTGTATCCTCGAGCGCAACGGCCTTATGAGGCAAATGGGAGGGGATAAACAGTACCTCTCCCTCATGCACAACAACCTCCTGTTCCCCATTATCTCCAAGCCAGAATCTCAGTGCACCCGACAGAACATACGTGAGCTGCTCATTATCGTGCGAATGCCACGGCACCACGCTATCCTTGTCAAGGTAAACATGTGTAATCATCATGCGCTCGCCTGTGATGATTCGGCGGCCAAGGCCGGTTTTGACCTCTTCAATAGGTAGGTCGTCCCATCGATAAAGCTTTGCCTGTTTGTTCATATGCTTTACTGATATGATCTCGAAATAATCTCAGAAGAACGCACACAGCACGCGCAACGTCGCCGTGTAAGCTCCGAAAGTTCAATTTACATCATTTCGCGGCACTTCACTACGTACGCCTGTCCTGTCTGTCTCTTTGCACACCTTAACTACACCAGAGAGTATGAATAATCAGTTTCGTTCACCATACTTCTCATTGATCTGGAAATTGGGTGGCAATTCGTCTGAATTCACACAGGCTGAATCGGTGCAACTGAGGGGATTGCAACTGTCTCCTGTGGAGCTGGAGTTCACGCCAGATTCACACAGGCGAACGAGTAAAAAGTGGAAAAATCCACGGTGAAATCTGTTCGAGAGGAAGGGTGGGATGGTCAGATCCCCGCTGACGTGTGCCGTGCGTGCGATAGTACTATTCGATAAGATTACCAGATACGCGCACGAACAATTCTTGGGAGACCCTGCATCAACGCGTTAAAGAACGGGGATATATACCTGATATAGTAGGACGCTCCATCCCAAGGAAGGGAGAGTTCATGATGCGCTATGTTTTT
>JAPPGC010000106.1 GCA_028875125.1 Bacteroidota bacterium
CTTCGTCATCACCAATGATCAACTGCTCGTGAAGCGTGAAGGACAACTCCTGAGCTTGGGCGGTTGCTAGAACGCTAGCCCCTAAGACCAGTGTGGCAAAGAATTGGCGCAAAGCACGGTTAGCGTGGACATTTACCTTACGCATCGGTTGTACCATGAATGTGAGAGAAACACATCAATCCGTTGGTGCTCCGTATCCTATAGTTTTCCGGTCAATCTGTCGCGCAGCGTCGAGTCTCAGAGTGCGCAGCATTACTGAATCTATACAACTATTTTGGATGGGAATGATTGATTATGACCCACCCGAAATTAATCATCCCACACAAATAAGGCAAGCACTATTGGAAGGAGGAGATATCAATTTCTCCAGACTGACGATTGATCCTTCGCGAAACGGCAACAGTCGTTCCGCAGCCCCAACAATGATCACAGCCCTTTGGGGGCAAAATGCCGTCCTTTGAGTTCCCATGCCATGGTCCGCGCCATCTTTTCCAGGTAGGGGTATGCGGCAGGATCCAATTTACCTAGCTTCTTACAGTTCCAAATCAACACCAACTCTGGACGCAAAGAGACCACCGTAAACCAGATGCCAACCAAGACTGTTAACGGTGTTGTATGCCACTCCATAGACAGCATTCCAGTTATATACCCACTCACCTGGAATGCCGTAAGCAATACATAGAATACCCAGATTGCGTATATCCAGGAGTGGAATCTTATCAGGGCCTTGTAAGATCGGTCAATTATCCAGATACTTCGCTCTTTCGTATTCATCGCGCGTTCTCAGTTTGGTTGAGACAAAGTACAGCTATTTCGTCAGATTAATCCAAAAAACGATCACCGGAAACTCAAGTTTCAAGCGATTTATTTTTCAATTTTTTCATCAACCCCTTCCGTGCGAAGAACTCATTCCGGGGTGTCAATTTGACTGGTTCAATCCCTCAATTTACTAGCAGAATTCCTCCTCAGCAGATAAGTAGTACAGGGTCTCATATCTACTGTGAACCTATTTTCCAAACTTGGCTATTGGCTGTTACTTCCACATCCCAAGGTTGGGGTGAGTTGGGCATATAGCGGGGATCGTTGTCCTTATCAGGGAAATAGTCCAAGACGCTCAGCAATTCCTCGTAGTTATTAGTCCTTTCTTCAGTGTTGAGTTGGTTGATTAAGTTTTGTTGTTCATCGGGGTCGGTTTCCAAGTCATAAAATCCTGTCGGGCTTTTGTTTGAGCCTATGATAAGTTTGTAGCGCAGATTACGCACTACCCTGTCCCGAAATACATATTGATTCTCAACACCTTGATCTGTCAACCGAGCATTGTTGCCTCCCCCCATTCCAAGGATCCATTTACGTTGCGAATTAAGGGAATCCCCAAGCAAAACAGATTTAAAGGATTTTCCATCAATCACCTGTGTTTGGCTACCCACGCGCCATTTATCTCCCACGTTCACATTAGCTAAATCAAGAAAAGTGGGGAACAGGTCTGTAAAGTCTATGAGTGCATTTGATTCAGTGTTTGCTTCAATAGTTCCAGGCCAACTTGCTATGAAGGGCAAGCAGATTCCTGATTCTGAAGTAGAGCCTTTCCCTCCATCTATTATTCTTCCATTCATGTGTGCCGACAACCCTCTCGAAGTACCATTATCTGTCGTCCAAATTATCAGAGTATTTTCACGTATACCGAGTTTGTCTAATTCATTCACGATCTCTCCGGTTATCAAATCAGTGTATCTCACCATCGACGCATGCGTTTCTAGCGTGGTCGGAGGTGTCTCTGAGTCAAGCGGAGTCTTTTCGTAGGGTCCGTGTGTGAGCACCATGGGGTAGTAAACGAACATAGGCGCCTCCTTATTCTTACGTAGGAAATCAATTAGGCACTCCTTAAAGATATCCGGGCCATATTCTCCCGGATACAGTTTGCTACCTTCCTTGGTGAAAATATATGGGTCATTGTATCTGTTCTGAGAGGCTTCTGGATTCCCAGTTTCGTAGCCCGTCCACACGCAATAATCGTCAAACCCCACCCTGGTGAGTGCATCAGGCTCCACTCTAAAGTCATCGATTTGCCATTTTCCCCCGATGAAGGTCTTGTATCCAGCCTTTTTCATTTCCAGGGGCAGAGACGGATTAAGAGACTCATCAAAGTGAGCGCCTCCTCCCCAACGGGGCACATCCCAATGGTTTACCCAACCATGCCTAAAAGGATATTGACCGGTCAACAATGTCACACGTGATGGTGTGCACTGAGGCGTTCCATAGACCGTATTGAATTGCATGCCGCTTTCAGACAGAGCGTCTATGTTGGGCGTGGAGATGTCTGTAGCACCGTAACTGCTGAGCCATTCTTTTCCCAAGTCATCAACTAAAAAAACGATGATGTTCGGCTTCTGAATTTGCGATTCTGGGTTTCCAACTCCCTCCATTGATGGTCTGCAAGAAGTCAAGAGCAACGCACTCAAGCAAGACCATGAGATTACGGTTTTAAACATCGTCACTGATTATCCAAATATCTATTCCTGAGACAAAGCTAAATGTCCCATTTCCGGTTTTTCCAGGATACGATGTTTACCAATGAAATGGGGCTTCTTGAAGGATAAGTTAGCTGGTAGCACTCCGTCAGATTGCCTGATTGATCATCAATCAGAGAATTATTTCTGTTGATTTCTCGCAAAACTATCTTCAGAAGATGTTCGTTGGTGAAGTCGAAATTTAGTTATTCCGCAGAAGTCGCGGCTGACGTACACATGCTGTGGTCAGGCAGGAAGTATCCCATATCTTGGCAGGAACAGTACCGGCTTCAATAGTTACTCAAAAGCTGAATTAATTGCGCAGGTTTCTGTCCGGTTATCTAATCTTCGTAGTTTATCAATGGAACGTTGCGTGCTTCCGCGCGTGAACTGCGCCGCAAATAAAGTTTTAACCAATGTCCAGTCTGGTAATTGTTGAGTCTCCCACCAAGGCTAGAACGATTGGGCGGTTTCTACCGTCTTCCAAATATAGGATTATGGCCAGTCTGGGGCATGTCCGGGATTTGCCCAATGGAATAAAACAGGTTCCGGCCAAATATAAGAAAGAGCCTTGGGCATCCATTGCAGTGCGGCTTGAAGACGGTAAGTTCAAACCGTTTTACATTATTCCGCCAGATAAACGCAAGGTCGTCAAGGAACTCAAGGATGCACTTGCTGGTGCAGATAAACTCCTGATTGCAACGGACGAGGATCGTGAAGGTGAGGCCATTGGTTGGCATCTGACAGAGGTATTGAAACCCAAAGTGCCGGTTCAGCGAATGGTATTTCACGAAATTACCAAAGAGGCCATCCAGAGAGCGCTCGAAAACACGCGGGCAATGGACCTGGACCTGGTAGAAGCTCAAGAGTCAAGAAGAGTACTTGATCGTCTGGTGGGCTACAAGATCTCCCCGGTATTATGGCGCAAGATTGGCCGTGGAACGAGTGCAGGGCGCGTTCAGAGTGTAGCCGTTCGGCTGTTGGTCCTGCGAGAAAAGGAACGCATGGCATTCATTCCAGCCCAGTACTGGGATCTGGCGGCGACACTGCAGGCCGATACAGGACAATTCACTGCAGTCATGACACATCTTGGTGAACGCCGGCTGGCAATTGGACGTGATTTTGACGATAACACGGGCCAGCTCAAAGAGTCATTGAAGGATTCGGGGATACTGTTGTTGAGCAAGCAACAGGGTGAGGGCTTGGTTGCCCGCTTGCCATCGGCTCACTGGAGTGTAACAAGTGTTGAGCACAAAGTACGTACACGGAAACCTGCGGCTCCCTTCATCACCTCCTCACTACAGCAGGAAGCGAGCCGTAAGCTCAGATGGGTAGCAAAGAAAACAATGAGGGTGGCGCAGAGACTGTATGAGCGAGGATTCATCAGCTACATGCGGACAGACTCGGTCACGCTCTCAAAGGAAGCTTTGCAGGGTGTGCGACACGTAATTCAGCGTAGGTATGGTGCAGAGAATCTTAGCAGCCACGTACGTAGATACAAGAGCAAGGTGAGCAATGCTCAGGAAGCTCACGAAGCAATCCGCCCTGCTGGCCGAGATATGAAAACCGCTGCCGAGCTGAGGTTGAGCGGAGATGAATATAAGCTGTACGACCTCATATGGAAACGCACTGTCGCAAGTCAAATGGTGGATGCTAGGGTTCGAGATACACGTGTAATCTCCACTGCGACCCTGTCCGACTCAGAGCCGGTGCATTTTCGGGCCGCGGGAAGTGAAGTACTATTCAGGGGATTTCTGCAGGTTTATGCCGAGGGCACCGATGAATCGGACGTTACGAAGAAGGATGCAGCCCAACGCTTACCCGCTCTTCGTGAGCAACAGCCGTTGCGGTGCCTCAATATCGAATCGAAGAGCCACGAAACCAAGCCCCCAGCCCGTTACACAGAAGCCTCCCTGATCAAGAAACTAGAAGAAAAAGGTATAGGTCGGCCAAGTACATACGCAACGATTATCAGTACAATTCAGGACAGAGGGAGCGCAATTTTATCCGGCAGGACGCTTGGTCCGACACTGCGCGCATTTGCTACGACCGCGTTGATGGAGGAACGATTTGATTCCTTTGTAGATATAGGCTTCACTGCCCAAATGGAAAAACGCCTCGACGAGATTGCGCAGGGTAAGGAGGATGGGCAGGCATTTCTTTATTCAATTGATCAGGGAAAGGAGGGAATTCAGAATCTAGTAGAAAACGCCCTCGATCAGGCAGACGCCCGTGAGATATCTACAATCACCTCTCCCAAGTGGAGTCAATGTGTAGTCCGTGTCGGACGCTACGGACCCTATGTACAGGCTACTGTGGATGGGCGGGAAATGCGCAGTGGGATCCCCGATAATTTATTGCCTGCAGATCTGGACGAGGAGCAATTGCTATCACTTCTGACTGCTGCGCAAACACCTGCCGAGAATTTGGGCGTTCACCCTGAAAGTGGAAAGCCCATACTGCTTAAGAATGGCAAATATGGCGCTTATCTGGAAATATCGGAACCTGAGGGATCCAAAACCAAGCCACAGAGAAAATCAATTCCCAAGCACATTAATGTGGAAGATGTAGACCTGGAGCTTGCATTGGATCTCCTGAGGTTTCCAATTACGCTGGGCAAAGATCCTGATTCCGGGGAGATAGTCTACTTCGATAATGGACGGTACGGCCCATTTGTTAAACGCGGAAAACTGAATGCTTCCATTAAAGGTAAGCGTGATTTGGGCCAAGTGACGCTGGAGGAGGCCATTAAGCTTCTTAATGAGAAAGCCACCCGACCGCGCACGGTAAGAAGGCGGAGAAAAAAGGCTTGATGAAGCCCCGTGTATGGATGCGTGGAGTTTTCAGGAGGCTGAGAGCTCAGCGATACAAGTATCAGCGTCAAGTTCAGGTCAATGTGAGCCGATCGGCCTTGGAGTCCAACCTGAAAGTATTCCAGAGGATATGTGGAAACGTAGCCGTAGCCCCTGTTCTTAAAAGCAATGCCTATGGTCACGGATTAGTTTATGTAGCCCGAATACTTGACACGGCGGAATGTCCGTTCTTTGTAGTAGACGGGTACCATGAAGCATTGATTCTTCGGAATGAGGGCATCCGTACACCTCTCCTGGTTATGGGATTCACACCCTCGGAAAACATCCTGGGCAGCCGGTTGCATAATGTAGCCTTCATGGTGGGAGATTTGGAACAACTCAAGACTCTGGCAACCCATCGCCAATCCCAATGCAGATTGCATCTTAAAGTTGATACCGGATTACATCGTCACGGCGTTGCACCTTCGGAGTTCAATGAGGCGTTGCGCCTTATTACCAGTGCACCTGGTTTGGAATTGGAGGGCATCTGCTCTCATTTTGCGGATGCCTCGGGCAGCGACACTGCTTTCACCAAGACACAGCTTACAGGATGGAACAGGCTGGTTGAACCACATCTCGATCGTGTGCGGTATTTACATATCGCCAATACCGCCGGAACCACCTGGACGCAGGAGGCTGTTGGGAATGTAGCAAGGGTGGGACTCGGTTTGTACGGATATGACACCCATCCATCTCGCAGTCTGTCCCTTAAACCAGCTTTGTCCATCCAATCACGCCTGCGAAGTTTAAGGACGATTGATCCGGGCGAGAGGGTCGGCTATGGACTCACCTGGCAAGCTTCAGATGTCACTACACTAGCCTTGGTACCAACAGGATATAACGCCTGCGTAGACCATCGTTTGTCGAATAAGGGGGCATTCAGGATTGAAGGTGCAGTTTGTCCGATCATTGGCCGTGTAAGTATGAATACGACCACGATCAATATCCCGCAGGTCACAGATGCAAAACCCGGTCAGGTAGTCGAAATCATAGCATCAGATCCAGAGGCGGTTAATTCGGTGAGTAAAATTGCCAGCATTTGTAACACAACACCGCATGTGATCCTTTCAGGGATCTCGCCGCTTCTGCGGCGGGTAATTGTAGAGTGACAGCCAGTGTCAGGGGAGCCGGATGATTGGTTTAGAAGTTTTTCCAACTGAAATTATATACATTCCCGCAGCCAGTGCGCTTGGGTACCAGCGAATATGGTTCTGCCCCTTTCTTGCAATGGAGGTGATCAGGCGTCCGTAGATGTCAGTAATGAACAGTTGATCAGGTGCATTGCTCGAGAGTGTGATGGTTATTGATTCTGTGAACGGGTTAGGGTAAGCTTCCAGTTTGATAGGTTCGGGGGCTTCATTGCGGGAGAGCACGTTGTTTTTTGCGAAGATGTGCACTGCTATGCCGGGTTCCGTGATGGCGTACTGATCTTTCCAAGCCACTATGGCGTGGCCGAATGTGGCGCCGCCCTGGAGATTGACACGGCGCGAACCTGCCCCCAGTTCGTCAAGACGCAGAACCCATACGAACCCATGTTGTGCAGATGAGCTTGATGGGGCTCCAATAACGACATGATCTTCAGCCAGTGCGATACTGGTACCCGCATCTGTGGATGGTACTGGTGGAACTGGCGTGAACGAATAGGTCTGCTCCCAATCGGACATCCCCAGAGTATAGATGTAGGCAAGCGAGGCACCGGGTGCACCCACGACTGCGCGCATGTATTGGTCGTACGTTCCCAAGGCAACGCTCGAGCCGAATGCATGCTCATATCCGGCAGAACCGCCACGAAGTTCGGCTTGGAGTCGCCAGTCTGAGCCAGAAGTTCTTTCATAGATATAGGCAAGACCAGCTCTTTCCCCGCGCGGCTCGTAGGCCTGAGGTGCGCCCACCAGCAGGGTTTCCGAATCCATAGCAAGCGCATGTCCGAAGGCCTCACCGCCGGACTCTCCGTTAAGTGTCTGCATCCAGTTCCATTCATTCTGTGGGGACTGTATATAGAGGTCTATACGTCCGCGCCCAAATTGATCTGCTGGGCTGCTCACAGCCACAAAAATACCGTGCACGGCCACTGCACGCCCATAGCCATCTGTATCCTGTGTAACGAAGCTAAGTGGCTGGGGAAGCTGGTTATCACGAAGATCATAAAAGTAAGCTCTTCGGTTTCCAGGGGCACCAGCGACCAATAAATGGCCGTCCGCGGCCAGGCTATAGCCTAAGCTGTCGTTCGCCGTGCCTTGTAACGTCAATGCAGGAGCCCAGCCTCCCTGTGGGTTTTGCCGATAGGTCCAGATCATACCGCTTCCACCACCCGCGCTGGGATCGCCAATTGCCAGAGTCGAATCTCCCGCAGCTATTGAATGTCCGAATGCTGGTGTCAGAGCTTCAATTCGGTGCTGTGCGGCGATACAAGGGCATTTCAGAATGATTAAACCAAGTGCAGCTAGTCCAATAGATCTGAGCATCAGCGTCCTAAATCTGCATCTCCAAGTCGTAAGGTATACAGGATGTTGAGATAGCTCTCATAGCGTTCGTCGCTGATTCTTTCCTTCATATGTGCACGCTTCACAGCACAATCCGGTTCATGATCGTGTGTGCAGGCAGGGAAACGGCATCTTATAAGATGTGGCCTGAACTCCGGGAAGTGATGCGCAAGTTCCCATGGTTTAATGTCCAATAGACCAAATTCGCGTATGCCCGGTGTATCCATAACACTGCCACCAGTGATCAGTGAATGCAGTTCGGTATGTGCTGTAGTGTGACGTCCCTTACTTGTTTTGTTACTGATGGATTTTGTGGGA
This sequence comes from Bacteroidota bacterium, assembly GCA_028875125.1. GTDB lineage: Bacteria > Bacteroidota > Rhodothermia > Rhodothermales > Bin80 > Bin80. The sequence continues at coordinate 8,161 of JAPPGC010000106.1, forward strand.
ATATTTATCTCGGGATCAATAGCGTTAAGGAGCGAAGATTTACCAACGCCCGAAGGTCCCAATAGTACATTGACTTTGTCAGAAAAAAGATGGGACAAGGTCTTCAGGTTTAGCTTTTCCGCCACACTGGTCAACACGACTGGGTAACCCAACTGCCGGTAGTACTCATCCAGCTCCCTGATTGATACTGAGAGATCCGGTGCAGCCAGATCCATTTTATTGATCACCACACCCCCAGGAATGTCCTGCGTTTCGCAGGCAACTAGCAGGCGGTCAACCAGCCTCCAGTTCAGTGCGGGTTGTTGAGTTGCCTGAACGATCCAAATAAAATCAACATTTGCCACAAGAATTTGACGCTTTCTTACTTTACGTCCCGCAGCCCGGCGTTGCAGGCAGTTATATCGCTGATGGACTTGAGTGATTAATCCGGTTTTGTCATTTTGAATCACGAGACCGACGCGATCACCTACGGCGATCGGCTGAGTACTGTTTTCGTGATCCAGACGCATTCGACCGCGAATGCGTGAAGGAATCACTTTCCCCTTGACCGAGACATCAATCCAGATTCCGGTGGAACGAATCACTGTGCCGGTGTGCATGAGCGTGAATGGTTAATCGCAACAGAGCGTCCGTGTACACGTATTACACGGACGTGGGTAATTTACTTAAGGCGCGCCGATAATGAACACGAAACAGGAAGATAACCGTGACACGTTCGCCGAGGCGAAGCGTATATTTGAACAGCTTGGCCTGGATCAAAAGGTTGAATTCATAGCCACGCAGACCCTGAACACAGCCGTCGAAGCCGCAAATGCTATTGTCGATTGCGTCTCCGAAGAGTGTTCTGAGATTTTCAGCTCTCCAGCGCAATCCACCGACGAGCAAGATTCTGCAGAAGCCGAGACAACCTAGGAGGAGGATGTCCCCTGGTGTGCACCATTACTCGGTGCAGGTGCCGTGAAGAATTCCCCGGGATGCCTGACTGCGGTAGTGTCTAGCGTCATGTCAAGTACCTGGCTCATCCGTCGGACATAGTGGACGTTCAGTCCCTCCAGCGTTTCGGGTTTAATCTCTTTTATGTCCTTCTCATTCTTGGACGGCAGGAGGACATGTTTAATCCCCGCTCTCCTTGCAGCCAGGACCTTTTCCTTGATGCCCCCAACGGGCAATACGAGGCCGCGGAGTGTGATTTCACCGGTCATCGCAAGGTCGTGCTGTACTTTCCGCTGCGAATAGATTGATACGAGTGCAGAGAGTAATGCAACACCGGCGCTGGGGCCGTCTTTTGAAACGGCGCCAGCGGGAACATGCACGTGTACATCGTAATGCTTGAAGGCGAGTTGCGGGATTTCCAGTTCATCAGCATGTGCCTTGATGTAGCTAAGGGCGGCTTTGGCGGACTCTTGCATAATGTCTCCCAGGCTACCGGTTAGAATAAGTTCGCCATTACCGCGGGAGACGGAGGCCTCGACAAACAGGATGTCGCCGCCTGTTGGTGTCCAAGCAAGTCCGGTGGCGACCCCGGGGACTTCAGTTCGTTCGGCTATTTCACTAAAGAACTTGCGGGCCCCTAGATACGTCTCGACATCATCCTTTGACACCGTCGACTCGGTGATTTCTTCGGCGGCTATTCTCTTTGCGACACCACGTGCCACGCTCCCAATTGTGCGTTCGAGGTTCCGGACTCCGGATTCACGGGTATATCCATCAATGATATAGTTTAGTGCTGCCTCATCAAGTGTGAGTTGTGTCTCGTCAAGGCCGTTACGCTCAATCTGGCGCGGGACTAGGTATCCTTGAGCGATTGCTAGTTTTTCCTCTTGGGTATATCCAGAGATCTCGATGGTTTCCGTGCGATCTCTGAGTGGCGCAGGAATTGTATGCAGTGAATTCGCAGTCGTGATAAACAGCACCTTGGACAGGTCGTAATCCAGTTCCAGGTAGTGATCATTGAAGGCTTCGTTCTGCTCCGGGTCGAGCACCTCCAGTAATGCACTGGAAGGATCTCCTCTATGGATGTTCCCGATTTTATCAATTTCATCCAGCATGAACACTGGATTGGCAGAACCAGCTTTTTTAAGTCCCTGCAGTATGCGACCGGGCATTGCACCAATGTATGTACGTCGGTGACCGCGTATTTCCGCTTCATCATGTACTCCTCCGAGGCTGACTCGGACGAATTTACGTTCCATGGCACGGGCAATGCTCCTACCTAGACTGGTTTTGCCAACTCCGGGAGGACCGTGAAAGCACAGAATAGGAGCTTTCATATCTCCCTTGAGCTTGAGCACGGCTAAGTGCTCCAGAATGCGCTGCTTGACTTTTTCCAATCCGTGATGATCTTCCTCCAGTACCTGTTCAGCGTGCGCGATATCCAGTTGATCCTCAGTGTACTCAGTCCAGGGTAAGTCGAGAATCCAGTCTATGTAGTTACGATTAACCGCATAATCGGGCATAACAGGGTTCGAACGTTCAAGCTTTTTCATCTCCTTCTCGAACACACTCATGACATGTTCAGGAAGGTTTTTTTCCTTAGCCCGCTCGTGCAATTCCGCATGCTCATTGTCGCTTGATCCCTCTCCCAACTCATCCTGGATGGCCTTCATTTTCTGCCTAAGAAGAAATTCCCGTTGCTGCTTGTCTACATCATCACTCATACGCGAACGGATTTTCTCAGAAACTTTCAGAACCTCAATTTCTTTGGTCAGGTGTTTGATCAGCAGTTCTGCACGATCTTTTAATGATGTAGTCTCAAGAAGCGCCTGTTTCTCCTGAACGCTGATTTGCAGTTGTGAGGCGATAAGGTTGATGAGCAAGGTGAGGGATTTGATTTTTTGTATGGCCTCTGCCGCCTCATTTGGAAGGTTCGGTGAGAGGTCTACGATATCAATGGCCAGATTTGTTATTGAGTGCTTCAAGGCTTTTTTCTCTACATCGTTTGGTAGGTCTTCATATTCCTCAAGTGTCTCGATCTGTGCCTTGAAGTAGGGCGTTGACTGCGTGAATTCATTAACCTTGAATTGGGTCTCCCCTTGAATAATTATGTTTTTCCCCCCATCCGGCATCTTGGTCATCTTCAGTATCGTAGCCGCAGTGCCTACGTTGAATAGATCTTCGGCCTCCGGGTTATCAATTTCGCGTTCCCGCTGAGAGATCACCCCAAAGAGGTTGTTTTGGTTGACGGTACTGCGTATCAGTTGCAGTGAAGCATCGCGCCCTACTGTGATCGGCAGTATGGCTCCCGGGAAGAGGACCGTATTGCGGAGGACCAGAATAGGCAGTATCTGAGGATCAGACGTTTTCATTTCTGTCTTAGAGATTGGCGGGGGATGATTTTCTAGTCAGATTGTATGAGAATAGCATTCAAGACCAGTAATACACAATGGAATTTAAGGAGGCTCAGTAGAGAAACTGGCAAAAACTGCGCCAATCAGAATATTGGATGACAAAATGTCGCTTTGGCCATGATTGGTAACCATTTGTTTTAATTCCACGTTCAATACCGAGCAGACGACGCTAAAATGTGGCACAATGATATCTTAAATACAATCGGCAACACCCCGGTTGTACAACTGAATCAATTGACGGAAGGTCTGTCATGCAGGGTTTTGGTTAAACTGGAGAGCTTTAATCCGGGAGGGTCCGTTAAGGATCGGATTGGTGTTGCGATGATTTTGGCAGCGGAGAAGTCCGGTCAATTGAAGCCTAACGGCACACTGATTGAGGCTACAAGCGGGAATACTGGTGTGGGTATTGCACAGGCTGCAAGAGCGAGAGGCTACCGGTGTATCTTCGCGTTGACGGAGAAAGTGAGTCAGGAGAAACGGGATCTTCTCAGAGCCTTTGGGGCCGAATTGGTGATTTGTCCAACGGATGTCCCTCACGACGATCCACGCTCTTATTACAGCGTAGCTGAGAAGATTGCCGCAGAAGAGCAGGGTGGCATTTACCTTAACCAGTACTTCAATGAAGCCAATGTGAATGCGCATTACCAAACCACCGGTCCGGAAATTTGGCAGCAGACACAAGGACGGATTACGCACTTCTTCGCGACGGCGAGTACGGGCGGCACAATCTCCGGAAGTGCGAGATACCTAAAGGAGCAAAATGCCAAGATCAGTGTAATTGGTATTGATCCCTGTGGGTCCACTTACTATAAGTATTTTCATGAGGGCATTATTGATCCTGACGAGATATACAGCCATCAGATTGAAGGTGCGGGCAAAGAGTATTTGGCCGGAAACATGCACATGGACCTCGTTGATGACTATATACGCGTGAGCGACAGGGACGCCATGCATATGGCACGGCGGTTAGTCAAAGAAGAGGCTATATTTGTAGGACCATCCAGTGGTCTTGCATTGGCTGGCGCACTTGAATGGCTCGAAAAACACGGTCAAGAACTTGCTCCAGATGCGCTGGCGTTGGTTTTGCTACCCGACTCGGGGATGAGATACATGAGCAAGACTTTCAATGATCGTTGGATGCAAGCCAACAACCTAAACTGATTCACAGAAAATCAAGCTACCATGGCAGAGGACACTAACGAGATTGATGATTTTTCCCAGCAGTCTGATCAAGAAAGCACGGATCTAAAGATTGAGTTAAGTGAAGCCGTTGCAGACGGTCAGTATGCCAATCTGGTTATGGTAGGACACTCGTCGGAGGAGTTTGTGCTGGATTTCATTCTTGTGATGCCGGGGATTCCAAGAGCCAAGGTCAAAAATCGGATAATTCTCACGCCACGGCATGCCAAACGGATGTTACACGCTCTGGGGCAGAATATTGAAAAATTTGAGCATGCAAACGGAGAGATCCCGGGTAGTCCAGTACCAGAGCATCTGTCCGTTCAGTTTGGTGGTGGTCAGGTAGGGGAGGCGTAACTACTTTCGAGTGGTGACTAATGCTACTATTGCACCGCACATGAACAGGGTATGTGGAAGTATGGTAGCCAGGAGTGGGTTCAATTCCTCCGTGTAGCCAAACGGTTCTATGAGTTTTTGTGCAGCGAGGTAGACAAAGGCGATCAATAGCGCGATTCCAATTTGTACGGCCTGCCCTCCACGTCTACGCCTGCAGGCTAGTGGGAGCGCAATGAGCATGACGATCAGGTTTGCTATGGGGTAGGCGAACTTGGAGTAGTATCCAATCATGGCGCGACCTGTATCTCCCACCCCGCTGCGCCGCAAGGCATCCACGTAACCAGTAGCAACGGGAATTGTCATTGACTCAATGTCTCTTTGTCTGCGGGCAAGATCCCGGGGAAATACGAGAAGAACAGTGTCTAGAGGAGCAATTATTTGACGGCTCTCATCTCCATCATTGAATTTTCGGATGACAGCATACGAAAAATGCCATAGAGAGTCCTGCCAAACCATTTGTTGACCATCCACGCGCTCCGTAAGCGTACCGTCAGTGCTGAATCGTTGCAGCTGAACCCTGTGGGCTGTGTTGGTTCGACGGTCAAAGTATCCTACAGTAACTACACTGGTGGGGTCGTTGCGTCGATGTATTTCGCTCACATAAAGCTGTTGTGTCCTGGTATTTATGTAGAGTTCGTCGTAGGATAGGACGGTCTGGTTAGTGTTTGGTACTATCCATCCTCCTGCAAAAAACATGAGCACACTCACAAACACCCCAATCAGGCAGTAGGGAACCATGAAGCGTTGTAGCGCAACGCCGCTGGTTTGCAGCGCAACGATCTGAAATGACTGCGCCAGCCGGCCAGTAGTGAAGATTGCAGCAAGAAAAAGTGCAAGGGGCGATACCTGGCGGATTATGTCCGGGACAAAACTGGGGTAGTACACGAAATAGATATTCCGCATTGGAGCATTACGATCCAAAAAATCATCGATATGCTCCAAGTAGTGAAGCAACACAAAGAAAATGACCAGAACCAACACCAGAAACACATACGTCCCCAATATCCGCCCCGTAATATGTCGGTCCATAGTAGTCAAGAACATCTTGCGTTCACCTTATCATATTTTGAACAATAAGACAATAAGTATGTACCTGTCGGCGTCATAATCGTTCTGAATTACATGAAGGTTCACGAGTATCAGGCTAAGAATATACTGGAAGAGTATGGTGTGGCTATGCAGCCTGGCGAAGCTGCCTCAACGGTCGCCGAGGCGGTAGAGGTTGCCCGGGGCATGGTGCCGGTTCATGGGGAGTTGTTTGTTGTTAAGGCCCAAATTCACGCGGGTGGGCGTGGCAAGGGGGGTGGGGTAAAGCTGGCGCGCGGCCTGGATGAAGTAGCGGATGTAGCCGGGAAAATACTTGGCATGAATTTAGTTACGCATCAGACCGGTCCAGAAGGACAGCTGGTGCGTAAAGTTCTGGTAGCACCTGCCGTTGATATTGCAAAGGAGTACTACATAGGGGTAACCCTTGACCGGGCCCGCAGCCAACATGTAGTGATGGCCTCAACAGAAGGTGGTGTTGAAATAGAAAAAGTAGCTGCTGAAACACCGGACAAGATTCTCAAAGATTGGGCGGACCAGGGACTTGGTCTTCAAGGATTCCAAGCCCGACAATTAGCCTACGGGCTCGGCTTTATGGGCAAAACTGCGAGGCAGGCCGCAAGTTTTATAAGCTCACTCTTTGCTGCATACATAGGAGTCGATGCGTCTTTGGCTGAGATCAACCCGCTCGTACTTACCAAAGATGGTCGTGTGGTTGCTATTGATGCCAAGCTCAATTTGGATGATAATGCTTTGTATCGACACAAAGACCTGGCCGCACTCCGGGATTTGCACGAAGAGGATCCTTTGGAAGTGGAAGCGCATGCATCCAATTTGAATTATGTTAAACTGGATGGAAATGTTGGATGTATGGTAAATGGGGCGGGGCTGGCTATGGCGACCATGGATATCATCAAGCTTGCCGGGGGCAATCCTGCTAATTTCCTGGATGTCGGGGGTACTGCAAGTGCCGAAACCGTTGAGGCCGGATTCCGCATCATACTAAAGGATTCAAACGTTCGCGCGGTGCTGGTGAATATATTTGGCGGTATTGTTCGCTGCGACCGGGTTGCTCGGGGCGTTGTAGAGGCTGCGCGCAACGTTGGAATTAGCGTTCCGCTGATTGTGCGGCTCCAGGGGACGAATGCTGTGGAGGGACAACGAGTATTGAACGAAAGCGGGATCGAACTTGAATCTGCCGTATTGTTTGAGCAGGCAGCAGACAAGGTACGTTTGGCGTTGGCAGCATAGACATGATGGTTACATGAAGGAATCACAGACCATAGACACGGTTGAGATAAGAGAGGGACTGGAAGATCTCACACCCCAACTGATCCGTATTCTTTATCGTCGGGCCCCCCTGCATCGTCCGGTTTCGAACCCAGAACGTTTATGGACTATGTTTGAGCGTGCATCTCTGGTACTCACAGCATGGAAAGGGACGCGTCTATTGGGCATAGCCCGGGTTCTGACGGATGGAGTGATGTACAGTTATCTCTGTGATCTGGCTGTGGAGCCTGATGTTCAGGGTTTGGGTATAGGTAAGCGCCTGATGAAAAGTGTGCAGGATCACTGTGAGGGCACGGAGCTCGTTCTCAGAAGCACATTGGGCCGGTTTCACAAGCATGCGGGGTTAAAAGCGGTCGATGATGTATGGGCTGTTAAATCCGGTTGAGGGCGTCACATGCCCAAAGAAGATTCCAAAACGTATCCCCCACCAAGGGGATAAAGGGCTGCCGGGGCTTTGTGAGATACTCGTGAGCTACGGAACTTGCAGCGTATTCCGGCACCACGGACAAACATTTTGCGATTTGTGTTGGCGGGGTAGCGTGTAGAAGCTCCGAATGGAGAGCATAAAAGGTCTCATTCTGCAAATTTGCCGCGTATGGGAGCATGGATTCTTTGCTCAGATCCCCCGAAATCTCCGGTTACGTTCTGCACGTGGTTGCTGGAAACGCAGGAATTCCGCCAGGCGCCCGCTCTTCACGTGTAAATTAAATCCCCATGACTGGTAAGCCCCAAATGGAATCCAGCGAAAGGACATATTCCAGCACTCAAACTCCTTAGATATATTGAGCGTCGTGGTTACGATTTGTTTTCGCTCAAAGTCGTAGCCTGTTTGGCCTCGAACACGCCAAGTTGGGGTTAGACTGAAGTTGAAGCCCGTATTTACAGTGGCCGAACGGCGGAGGACTAATTGCGGTCGAGTAATTTGATAGACAAAACTTAGATTTAATGACCAGTTTTCGAATCCCCCGGCCCCGCTGGTTTGAGAAAACTGATTGTTGATCCCTGCTCCGAAAGGGGGAATCGAGTTGCCGAATTGGGGCATGCCTGAAGTGGCCGTCGGCATGTCTGTTGTACGGGTTCGCACGCGTCCACGCAATTGCATACTCCCGCGTACGCTCAGCTGCGTTAGCCGAGCAATCTTCAGATCGCGTAATGAGAAGGCATACTCGTTCACCATGCGACGACCATCAGGGCTCAGTTTATAGGGTGAAAGGGTGGAACTGAAATTAATGTTGAACTGGCCTAGAATATTAGTACGAGCACTTATGCGTATAGGAGACATTCTGAGCGAGTCTGCCGCAAGATTATAGCTGCTGGATACGTTCAGCGTGAAGAGCCGGAGAACACGACTTTGATCGGCTCCGGTTGAGTCTATACTCACCCGCTTGGTCTCGAATGTATTGTTGACACCAAAACTGATCGCCTTCTGCACGCCACGCTGTACGCCCGTAACAATGTTGTAGCGACGGGGGGTCGGTCCAGTTGCCAGAGTGTCCACAACAGGTAGGCCGGCCTCATCCAGTAACGGACGTGTGTATCCCCAAGTATCGCCAGAAAAATCCGGCCGATATGAAAACCCAATATTGGGTCGCACTGTGTGTCTTAATCCTTGGTATTGTCCAAGTCTGACAGGAAAAAGGCCGTAGATTGTCGTGTTCGCGGATGCTCCCGTATTGAACTGTCTTAGGGCAAAAAAACCTGGCTCCGTTTTTCTTTCGGTTGTACCGTCGGCCAAAAGCGTTTGGCGCTCAGAAGTAATGAACCAGTCCTCGGTGTAATTCGCGTTTGGCGATAAATTCAGGCGAACCTGTCCCAATAGAGGTATCTGGCGTATCGCAAACGGAGCCGCGATAGGTACGCGGTGGGTGGCAGCAAAACGAATGCGACCGTCACTCCTGCCAGTGGCAGACTGGTATTTGTCTCCATCTAGCAACGCCTCAAACCATGAGTAATCAACCGGTTGCCCGTCGGCCAATGTGTCGCCGTTAGCAATCAACTCCTCGTCTGAGATAGGTCGAAATTCATACCTGTTGTTAATGCGCGACGAAACGCTGTACTGGAGTCGCTCATACCAGCGCTGATTCTGTCCACTGCTGTTTTCGCGCTTGAAAGGGGCACTGGTTCCTTGAGAAAAAGAAAATTGTGGCAGAGACAATTCGACGCTTCCCGTGGATATCACCTGTTGCTGTCGCATGCTCAAGGAAATGGATCTGCTTCCTCTGAACGTACGATTGAATTGGACAGAGGAACCGATCGACTGTCTGACATTGTCGTCGTACTGATAAGAAACTGTGCGTAAGTACGTACTGGAAGTGAGGTTTACGTTGGCACTCAGGCGTGACTTTGGCGAGAAGGTCTGGTTATGGGTCCACCGGAAGCTCAGGTTGTTTCGCTTGACCAAATCTGGATCATCACGCTCGCCACTTCGCTCGTGAAGGAAATCAACGTTCAGATTGCCACTGAACCGATCCCGCCGATTGTAACGAAAAGCCGGGTTAACCTGCCAGCTTCCCTTGGTCCACAGACCAAGGCGGATTTGCGCATCCATATAATTATTCATGGCAAAATACCACCCCCAATTGCGCAGGAAAAACCCCCGCTCATCTTCTCCATATTCGGGGGCTAGCAGCCCGCTTCTGCGCCCCTCTTGGTAGGGCAGAAAGCCAAAGGGAAGCCACACAGGCGTCGGGATGTTGAAAATGAAGAGCTGAATGGGGCCGGTATAGACCCATTTCTGATCAACGACCTTCATTCTGCGGGCACGGAGTGAATAGGACGGGGTCTCATCCGGTCCGCAATTGCAGGTAGTGTAGAGACCGTCCTTGATAAAGATCGTACTGTCCTCCCGGACTTTTGCTATCTCTGCTTGTATAAAGCCCTCTTCAAACTGCGTTCTTGCTTCCGTTAAACGTCCACGGCGGGTAGCGATATTGTAAGCCAGTCGTGATACAGTGAAAGTTTCTGAACCCTCAGAGTATACCGGTGCGCCCACGTAGCCCGAATCTGTGGCAAGCCCTTGTGCGACGAGCTCGTCTTGGTCCAGGAGTAGGGTAATGGAGTGGGCGTTGAGCTGAATGCCCTCGTAGGATACGCTGGCATTACCGGTGAGTGTGCCATGATCTCCCTCCCCTGAGCCAAAATGCAGTATCAGGGAATCCCGGGCACTGAATTCTATCGGAGAAGTGGGTGAACCAGCTTCCTGTGCCCACGTAATCTGGGGAAAAAGCAACAGACCAACAGCGACAAAGCGGAATAATTGTCTTAAAACAACCTCACCGTTTGCGGTTATAGTCATCAATCTGATCGAATACAAGACTGGCAGCACCAAGCATACCGGCCTCGTTTCCGAGCGTTTCCTGGATTACAACAACGCTCTCGCGCATGCCAGGTTTTATGTACGACGCAATAACCTCTCGTACCGGAGTCAATAACAGATCACCTGCATTGGAAACACCACCACCTATGACAATAGTACGTATGTCAAGTAGGTTAATAACGCCCCCCAATACGCAGCCCAGCTTCCGGCCGGCCCACCTAAGGATTTCGGTGGCGGCGGGGTCCCCATTCATAGCTGCTCCTGCAATTGTGGCGGGTGTGAGATGCGACAGTCCCGGAGCTGTATGCAATGAACTCTTGGGGTGTTTCCCTAGAAACTCGCGTGCATGACCAGTCAGGAACCGCTGCCCAAGGTATGCTTCAATAGCTCCATTGACACCGGTCATATCCGGTGGGCCATCATAATTAATGGACATATGTCCTATTTCTCCGGCTGCCCCGGTTTCACCTCGAAAGATTCGATTATTGAACACGATGGCACCGCCGACCCCCGTACCGAGCGTGATCATGATAAAATGATCATAGTTCCCTGCTGCCCCGTAGCGGCTGGATCCGAGGGCGGCCGCGTTAGCATCATTCTCAACAAAAATACTCAGGCGTTTACCTAACCGTTTTTTTAGGACTGATCTCAGGTCAACGATGCCCCATCCGGGCATATTTGGCGGATGAATTAACGATTTTCTGTCGAGGTCAATTGTCCCAGGAGCACCGATTCCTATGCCGAGTATGCGATTCGCGCGTTTGAGGAAAGGTTTTAAGGCCAGGGATATTTGATCCAGTACATGTTCTTTACCCTGTTCAGCTTCGGTAGGGACTGAATTCGTGTTAATTAGGCCGAATGCATTATGGACCAAAGCGGCTTTAATGTTTGTCCCCCCCAGATCAATGCCGATCGCGTGCATTTTGGTTATTCCTCTATTCGATAAACAGTTTCTCCATCGCGTCGCATACCATATTGCTCTCGCGCGATTTTTTCTATCGTCTCATCGCTTGGCGGGTTTTCTAGCAAAGACTGGAGTTCTGCTATTTCGCTTCTCAATTGCATATTCTCCTCCACCAGCTGCTCATAATCCCGCTGCCATTTTGATCGCCGGACCAGGCTGTAACTATCAAACCAAGTGAACCAGAGCAATCCTGCAAACATCAGACCGATAAGCAACAGGCGCGTAAGGCGTCTGCCCATTGAAACATGTTGTGGTGCTGCTGTAGACGCCATGCGCTGTATCTGCTAAATCTTAAAATCTCTTGTACCAGGGTAATATGCTGAAACTCCAAGCTCTTCCTCAATGCGAAGCAGTTGGTTATATTTTGCAAGTCGATCGCTTCGACTGGCAGACCCGGTTTTTATTTGCCCACTGTTTGTGGCTACGGCAAGATCGGCAATAGTAGTGTCTTCAGTCTCGCCTGATCGGTGACTGATTACCGCAGTAAAGCCAGACTTATGTGCCATTTCAATGGCGTCCAACGTTTCCGTAAGTGTACCGATTTGATTAAGCTTTATGAGTATGGAGTTAGCAGCGTGATCTTGGATTCCACGTTGAAGACGTCCGGTGTTGGTTACAAACAGGTCGTCGCCCACGAGTTGCACGCGATCTCCGATTGCTTTGGTGAGTAGCTGCCACCCTTTCCAGTCGTTTTCATCAAGTCCGTCTTCAATGGAGACAATCGGGTATTGTTGTACCCAGTTTCTCCATAACTCCACCATGTCCTCACTGGAGTACTTTGTACTCGGATTACTTTTCCAGAATACGTAGGCACCGTCTTCATACATTTCGCTCACGGCTGGATCTAGTGCTATGAATACATCCGAACCAGATTTAAATCCCGCCTGCACTATGGCTTCCAGGATTACCTCGACAGCCTCTTCATTTGATTTCAGGTTGGGGGCAAAACCACCTTCATCGCCAACTGCGGTACTGTATCCTCTTCCAGCAAGCACTTTTTTGAGTCTATGAAAGATTTCTGTCCCCACGCGCAGGGCTTCGGAAAAAGAAGGTGCACCGGCAGGCATGATCATGAACTCCTGCACATCTACACGATTATCTGCGTGGCGGCCGCCATTGATAATATTCATCATGGGGACCGGCAGGGTATAGGCATTCGTTCCCCCGATATAGCGATAGAGGGGGAGGCCTACCGCAGCTGCGGCTGCTTTTGCAGTTGCAAGAGATACGCCAAGGAGCGCATTTGCTCCCAATCGTCCCTTGTTTGGCGTTCCATCCAGTTCAATGAGTGCTTGATCCAGTCCAACCTGATCGCATATATCGTATCCGTGCAGGGCCAATGCAATCTCGTGATTTACATGTTTTACCGCGTTGGAGACTCCCTTACCCAAGTAGCGAGAGGCATCTTCGTCGCGAAGTTCTACTGCTTCATGCTCACCTGTGGATGCTCCGCTGGGGACGGCAGCTCGTCCAAATGCCCCTCCCTCGGCGGTAACATCAACTTCCAGAGTAGGGTTGCCCCGGCTATCAAGGATTTGACGGGCTTTGATTGATTTAATGTTCGGCATATTCAAGAATACAGAGTGACGTGGGGCAAAAAACACAGGGCCCGGACGTTACAGCAGCGCACCAAAATACGTTGGTTGCCGTGAATGATATAGTGCGGCAATAGATTATTCGTTGCGTACTTGATCCTACAGGTTCCTCCTTCGGGGAGATCGCGACTACAGGGAAGTTTAACGACGTTGACGTACCGTAGTTGTACCACTGATGGTCATGCCCCGACACGTATAGCTCACCTGCGTACTTTCACCTGTATTCCAGCGTGTTACGTAGAAAATATCCTCGGCGGAAGGGTAGGCGGTAGCCATTCGATTAACGCCGTCCTGATCGCCAATACGAGAATATTCATCCGCAATCAGCCAGAACACAGCGGCCTGCTCACGATCAGCCACGCCACAACTCGCGACGGCAGTGGAATAAAGATTAGGAATAGCCACACGGGCCTGTCGGAAATCTGGGTCAGCTTCTGCGGCCAACCTGAAGTGGTCCCGCGCGTCGCGGAAGCTCTCCATATCCTGGTACGCTAAGCCGACATTGTAATAATCCTGCGCAACGATTTCTATATCTGGCAGGGACTGCATCTGTCCGAAGAGTTCGATAGCGCGCTCGTTGTCACCGTCTTCAACGTACATCCGGGTCAACAAACGCAACGTTGCCGCACTAGGCTTCATGCTGAGGATTTTGTCTGCAAGCCCCAGCATTTCCTCACGATAAGCCTCTTGCTGGTACAGTCCAAAAAGTTGCGTAACCAGTTCGGCGTTATCAGGATCTGCTTCGTACTGCTTCTCTAGGAAGGCAATTTGCTCATCCGGGGGAATGACGGAAAAGTATTTATGGATCAAGCCCTCAATACTCTCTTCGCCTTCCCGCTTGTCTCTGAGTTCACGTAGGAAATCAAGTGCTCCTCCGATATCTCCTCCCTGATACATGTCCGAAACAATAACATCAAGGTAGTAGGGGTCAATACGCTGCGGATCCATTTCGTAAGCGCTTCGATATGCTGCGATCATATCGGGGCGTAGATCGGCGAGCTCATTGATGTTGGTCTGGATAAATCGTCCCTTATTGCGGGTCCAAATGAAGGGGTCAAATTGTATGTCCAGTGGGGAGAGCACGGGGATCACACGATCAAATTGCACAAGTGCAGAATCAAGCCACGCACGTTTTTTCGCGGGATCCTCTTCCTCATTGGCAAGCCCCTGAAAAGTCTCGATGGCGCGTCTGAAGTTCACATCTGAGGTGCGCTTATAGCCGAGGGGTTCGTTATAGAGTAGCCATACCAGATTAGGTACAGCATCACGGTAGTTTTGATTTTTCCAGTTCTCGTGGTAGAGAGTGTAATGGATTCTAACCTCTTGATCATTCTCGGCTGTCTGCGCCGAAACTGCAGATGTCAGCGGGACCGAGATGATTATAAAAAGAGCCAGCAGGCAAGAGTGGATGCGATACATGGGATCAGAGTTTCCTAACTAGGGAATTTAAGCAAGAACATGGAAGCAAATGACTTATCCGAGCCTTCGCTTGACGAACCAGCGTTCACCTACATTCAAAGTGGCAGATACGCCGATAAACCGGTCACGGATCAAGTTTTGATTAGTAGACCCTCGCGTACCGACCTCAAAGGTAATATCAACCCTGGTACCGAAAAACAATGTAGGTAGACCAAATCCGCCTGTGATGGCAGTAACAGCAATATCCGTACCGTGGGTGGGACTTATATACAGGTTGTCCTGATAGAAACCGATACGATAGGCTATGCGGCGCAGATAAGATGCCTGTAATGCGGCTCCTGCAGGGATAAACTCTACGCCTCCTCCGTAACGCGTGCGATCACGCAAATTACTCGGCCTGAACCCCGTGAAGTATAGGCTGCTGGAAGCAGAGGACCAGGGTTCATGCCGGACTTCGGCGCTCAGTAGCCAGCGATTCTGATATCGTAGGGATAATCCCCCACGCGTTCGGAGCGGTACCTTTACATTTCCTGTGATTGTATTCCCGAGTGTATCGAGGTCCAGGCTTTCTCCAAGGGTTAACGCCTGGGTTCCTTTCAGCGTTACCGGCAAGCTTCCGCTGGCAGCAATTGAGATCTCGTAGTCTTCGCCGCCAAAGGAAAGTGCTATTCCGGCGGACGAGGTTAATCCAGATAGGCGGGTGCTACGTACCAGCCTGGAATCGAGGAGGTCAGCGGAGTCAAATGTAGTACGTCGTTCCTCTTCGGCAATCCCAAATATGAGATCAGCAGATACGCCGAGCGAGGCCCATCGACTTATTCTCATTCCGAGACCTATCCTTGCCTGATGCAGCCCGCCGGAGCCCTCATGATGAATCTGGAAGGGCAGTTCTCCCTCCACGTCCGCGTTCAAGGTCCCTGTGGTTGATACTTCATAGTTGATCCGGCTGTAGGGTTCGTAGGAAGCTCCCAAACCGAGTCGTGTAGAAAGGAGGGGCACTCCGATCTGGAGTGCGCTGAAGTTTCCATTGATCAGGCGCTCAGCCTGTCCACGGGCATCCTGGGCATGTAATCGATTGAACTGCGCTCCGGCAGCAACACGCACCAGCGTCTGACGGCTCCACGTTGCAGGATTGCTGAAGTTCATATAGTCGTACGAAAAGAGTCCTACCCCCGCACCGCCGAGAGCTTGAGCCTGGCTGGAAGCGAATGAACTGAGTTCCCCAATTCCATATCCCGAATAGAACGAGCCGTCATCCTGTCCCTGACCCTGAACATTACTTGTCAGAATCAGTGCTGTTAGGATAGCACATGAACTGAACTTTTTCATGATTTCCCAGAGGAAACTAGCCGCCTATCAAAAGTAATATGTGACGAAATGAATGTTGCACGTGGAGACAGATTTCCGGCGTTTATGCCGTATAAGAGAACTGTGTTCAAGCCGTTGTTAATCACGGGAGCACGCAATTCTAGGTAATCGTACTCCAACGTTCCCAAAAAAACACTTTGGAAGAAAACGCTGAGATCTTGTCCTGAGAAGCGGTATTTACCTTCACCAGTCAGGTCGGCTTCGCCAACCAAGATTGCAGGCGCTTCCTGATCAGAGGTCACTGCAACCAGTTGCAGCCGGTGCAAGAGTGGACGCACGAAGTTTGGAGGCGTGTGTTGACTGGCGATCGTATCGGCACTGAAAGTGAGAACTGCACCGTTGATGGACCGGTCTGAGAAGTAAAACTCTAGATCAAAGTCAAGTGCAATTGCGGGACCTGTACCATCCTGGAACAGGACGAATTCATCCGGGGCAGCGGGTTCCGTCTTTCGGTCAAATTTTGTATATGTACTGCTAACAGTAAATGTCGTTGGTCCAGCTGTTGACGTTGCCACAAGTGTCGTGGAAGTGGAATTGAAACCGACTACCTGTTCGCTGCCGTTATCTATGAAAGCGAATCCGTAAAACTCTGATCCAAAATTATCACTTCGAAGTAGGTTCTCGTTTGCATCAATCCATGAGGCCGGAAGATCAATCATGATGAGTGAATCCCGCGTTGCCACGTTTACGTTGATGATCTCCGGGCCTATTGTCAAGGCGGTGTTGGCTTTGAGTCCACTCTGGTCCCATTCAGCAAGAACTTGGTGCAGCGAAAACTGGAGTACGCCTGTTGTATCCCCAAAATCATAATCGCGCACAAGTCGCAGTTGAACCGCACTTATAGCGTCTGATGGGGCTCCAGAAAACTCCCCGGCAAAATCCAAAAAACCGGACGCCTCAACCTGACCGGTTAGTGGATCGTCTGCACCTCCGACGAGCACACGGGGCGCAGCCCCTGTAATGTCAACGAGCGACGAGGGGGAAAACGACGTTGCTGTTAAAGTTTGGGTATGGAGACTTCCGCTTTCTCCCAGCAAATTCAGCCCTACATCGGAGGTCGGATCCGTACAGGCTGCCAAAACGAGCAGCGAAAACAATAGATAACAGCAAGTTGGGCGCATAAGAAGTCGGCACGGGCATTTGAAGAATATGCCCAAGAACGCGGTGACCGCTTGAATTGGTACAGGGCGCGGCCGAAAACGTGCAACTTTGGAGAGAACACGGATGTTCCCCCTAAACCGCTTCTACTCTCAGTAGGTTCTCGTACAGATCGCCTGCCTGTGCGATCATTTGCTCGGCCTCAGTACTGAACTGTACAGATGATTCACAATTCTGCCCCAAGGAAGGCGGGTACGCAACAGAGTCGGAAAAATGCTTACCCAGATCAGTCATACTCATTCCAGAAAGGTCTCCATTGAGGGAGAGCTTCATGTTTTTTACCAGCTTCTGAGAAACCGTTGCATTGGCCTCAATATCATCCGGGGTATAAACAGTTCTTGCGGACTCAAACAGCGGGTCGTTCTTATACTCGGTGGTCACCACGAGCGGTACAAAACCACTAATCCATCCTAGTGCATGAACGACATCCGGCTGCCACTGCATCTTGCGCACGATCTCGAGAACCGACCGTGCAAAAAAGAGTGCTCGAGTGGCATTATCCTCAAAAACATTCCCAAGTTTGTCTTGATGCAAACCTTTTCTTTTGAAGAAATTTTTGTTATCCACAAAATAAACCTGCCGGCGGGTTCCGGGGATTGCCGTTACCTTGACAGTCAGTGTTTCCGTTGAGCGTCCCATGTGCACTTTTGTGCGACGGAGGCGGATAACCTCGTGCAAGCCGTTCTTGCGCTCGCTGATTGTTCCGTAGCGAGGCATCATAATTCTGGTTTCGAAGTTACCGAGTGCCTGGAGCCCTTCGGGTATGCATCTTGTCAAAGTCCCGACATCGCTTTCGTTGGTAAATGGATGAACTTCGCCAGTGACGAATAAGGCTTTGATTGGCTGATCCATAGATGCTTCTGTAGGCTTATCCTCTTAGGTCCACGTCCATACTATCGGCTGCGAAGACACGCAGTCGCGCCTATTGGGAAAGAGAAACGCAGGTAAATGCAAGTGTAATGTAATGTGTCACAGCAGGCCGTTGGCCTAAGATACGAAAAAAGCTCTTACTATCAAACCTTGGCAGGCGTATTGATAGGGTGTTTATCACTGATTATTTAATTTTTGGTCTGACGCATGGTCAAATTGATTGGAGCAGGTTGGGCAGGGCTGGGTTAAACCCCGTTTGTGAATTAAGTCGCTCGTTTACCTCTATTTTCATGTCGATTTCTGTCGGTTCGTCTCGTGAGCACATCCCTGTGCACATTTTTGAAGATGCCGCTTCCGTTGCATATGAAGTAGCGCGCCACATTGGTGCACTCATTAGAGATCGGACTGCTCGAGGATTGAATACAGTTCTGGGGCTTCCTACTGGTACTACGCCTCTGGATGTATATAAGGAACTAATCCGGATGCACAAAGAGGAAAGCTTGGATTTCTCCAAGGTGATAACCTTCGCATTGTCTGAGTATTATCCGATTGAGCCGGACCGCTTACAGAGTTACCATCGTTTTCTGCGGGAGAACCTTCTGGACCACATCAACGCGCCCGAAGATCAGACTCATTCGCTACTTGGCAACCTGCCCTCAACTGAAGTAGACAACTGGTGCAGGTCGTACGAAGAGACTATTCGGGCTGCTGGAGGCTTAGACCTTGTTCTTCTTCGCATTGGTCGAAGTGGGCATATTGGCTTCAATGAGCCCGGTAGTTCCCGCAGTGATCGGACTCGCAAAGTAATCTTGGATTCGATCACCCGAAAGGACGCAGCCAGTCATTTCTTTGGCGATGAATACGTTCCCCGACAGGGCTTGACGGTCGGTGTCGGTACAATATTGGATTCCAAGGAGATCATCTTGATGGCGGCAGGCGAGGGTAAAGCACGCATCGTTCGTCGCGCAGTGGAAGAGGCAGTAAATGAAGAGGTGACAGCCTCATACTTACAGGAGCATCCCAGAAGTGCTGTATATCTGGACCGCGCGGCTGCGGGTGCACTTACCCGGGAACGAACTCCATGGTTGGTCTATGATGTGGAGTGGGATATGTCGATGGCCAAACGCGCGATTATCTGGTTGTCTGAGCGCGTAAATAAAGCCATACTCCAGTTGGAAGAGGCAGATTTTCAGAATAACCGGCTACACAGTTTGGTCTATGCGTATCCTGAGATTGACGAGTTATGTCTGCGGGTATTTGATGATTTGCGACGCAGGATTTGTTATCGAAACCAGCTCCCTACCGATGAGCGCATTATTCTTTTCAGTCCACATCCAGATGATGATGTGATTTCTATGGGAGGAATGCTGGACAAGTTGGTCCGAAACAGGAATGAAGTCATTGTCGCATACATGACGAACGGTTCGGTAGCGGTGTTTGATACGGATGTGTCACGTTATCTGGGCTTTGCAGAGATGTGTCTGGATCAACTGGGCATAAAGGGTAAGGCAGCGGAAAATTTTCGTGTGCGCAGGAATGAATTGCTGGAGTTTTTAGAGAACAAGAGTTCCGGAACGGTTGATCTTCCTGCGGTACAGCACATCAAGGCCGCCATCCGCTACGCGGAGGCGGTTGCCGGGATTGAAGTAATGGGACTGAGCCGGAAGAATGCACGGTTCATTGATCTGCCGTTCTATCAGACGGGGCGCATCAAGAAAAAACCGGTTGGCGAGGAAGATGAACGAATTATACTGGATCTCATGGAAGAACAGTCGCCAGCCCACATATTTGTCGCTGGGGACTTGTCGGATCCGCATGGCACCCATCGAATGTGCTACTTTGCTATACAGCGGGCACTGGAGCGCTATAATCAGGAACGGGAGGGGCCAAAGGTGTGGCTATATCGTGGCGCTTGGCAGGAGTGGGAAATACATCAGGCTGATGTATTTACACCAATCTCAAGAGCGGAAATGGCCCGCAAGATAGAGGCCATTTTCAAACACGAAAGCCAGAAGGACCGGGCAATGTTTCCCGGAGCTTACGATGATCGCGAGTTCTGGCAGCGGGCCCGAGACCGTAATACAGGGACGGCGGAGGCACTTAATCGACTCGGACTACCCGAATTCTATGCAGCTGAGGCATTCGTGACCGGCTACACGCTGTAGAATCTGAGACTTCAAGCAGGCGCACGGCCTTCTTCATATTTACCCTCAACGAGGCCCAGAACATAAATCCCGGAGATAACTGGAGATTCTGTACTAATGCGCTCCTTGCACACGACTCAAAAACAGGCTCACGGACATGGTCACAAATGACAGTGGGTTAGGCCGCGCTTTTCCAGGTATCGCTGGTGATATTCTTCTGCGCGATAGAAGGTGCAGACCGGTGTAATTTCTGTGACAATGCGACGTTTAAGCCGTGCCTGAAATTTTGTCAGTGAGGCCTTTGCTTCTGCCTTCTGTGATTCGGAGTGATAGAAAATCACAGATCTGTACTGGTTTCCAACATCCGGGCCCTGGCGGTTGAGTGTAGTTGGGTTATGGTTGTTCCAGAAGATATCCAGAAGCTGTGCGTAGGTAATCTGGGTCGGGTCAAATGTTACACTCACGACCTCAGCGTGTCCCGTCTGCTTTGAGCAGACCTCATGGTAGGTTGGGTTTTTTGTCTGCCCTCCTGAGTAACCCACGGCAGTTTCGGTTACCCCCGGTGTATTCCGAAACACCTCTTCTACGCCCCAAAAACAGCCCGCGCCGAATGTTGCCTGTTCCATTGATAATGATCCATTGATAATGATACTTGAGGGCAGGTTGCTACGCTCAGGGGAAGATTTAGATTCTATGCAAAAAAAACATTAACTTGGATCGCTTACTGGTAGCCACACACAACGAATAGTTCTTAACATGTATAAGTCAATAACAACTTTGTTTCTCTTGGGGGTGATTGTACTTCCTGTCCGCGCACAGATTGGCGTTGGTGCTGCTGCGCCAGAAGGTGCCATCGTGCTTTTTGACGGAACCCGTGAGTCTCTGGACGAAAATTGGACCTACTGGGAAGGTCCCCGTTTCGCGGCTGAATTACCCATAAAATGGGAGATTGTGGATGATCCTGTGGACGATGGAACAGTCGTAAGCAGTAAGGATCCCTCGGCAGCAGGCGGGCTTTATGGCGCGGCAGACATTGTAACCAAGAATAAATTTCGGGATTTCAGGATGCATGTAGAATTCCTGATCACCGAGACGGGCGGGAACAGTGGCGTGTACCTCCAGAATCGCTACGAAATCCAGGTACTTGATGGTGATTCAACCAAGCACGGTATGGCTGCGGTTATTAATGAGAAAGAATCTCAGTACTGGCCGTACAATGGTACCGGGCAGTGGAATTCCTATGATGCGGTGTTTCGTGCTGCGCGCTTTGAGGACGGTGAGCGAACCGAGCGGGCCATGGTCACGCTTTATTTTAATGGAGTAAAGGTGCACGAGAATGTGCCAATTGAAAAGGTATGGGGTGGTCCAAATTCGGGTATTGATGGAGGCAATGATGAGGGCCGTGGCATCACAGATGTGCCGGGTGGATTAAAGTTGCAGGCCGAAGGCCATGATGTACGATATCGCAATATTTGGATACAGGGAATAGACCTTATTGAGCCTGACACGGATTTCTGATTTCGGGGAGACACATAGTGGGGATTGCTGCGCTGCGTACGCTGGCGGTCGTACTTTGGTAAACTAGGGAGTCCTCCCCCAAAGCGTTCAAGACGCACGGGGCGATTGGTTGCTCTCAGGGAGATACCCGCTTAGCACGATGCAAGACAACAAAAACCGCGCTGTCTTGTGATCTTGGAGGATCATACTAGCCCAGCAAAATTCGAAATCTTAGGCTACGACTACCTATTCTTCAACTTCCTGATCACACTACACCACACAAGAAATTGCATCTCTTGCAATATACAGGGGGGTAGAACCGGGTGGTTACTCCAGGTGGCACAGGATTCCAAGTGGGGGCACAGCGAGTCCCGTCGCGTAGCATGGCGTAGGTAGACTACGCTCGCCATGCGAATATTGTAAAGCAACCGGACCATCACACTGCTATAGAAAGACCCCCAAATAAGTTAGCAACTCACCAAATTATTGTTCCGTCTATTTTATTCTTTATCTGTTATAAATTTAGCAATTTTGGTTATATTACTGTTAATTCACGCTGGGTAATGTCTTCGGAATTGAGCATTGAAACATCACATTTGCTTATCGGCCGGAGTACGGAGCCAGACCCGGAGACTTCTTTCAAACCCAAACCAAATGCGGACGAATGAATAAATCCAACGAAATTGACTCAGAGATCCAGGCACTGCGCGAGCGCCTGTCCACATTGAGCGCAGCGGTTCTGCGTGTCAACTCTAGCCTCGATCTCGATACGGTTCTGCGCGAAATGCTGGCAGGCACGCGTGACCTGGCCGGCGCCCGCTACGGCGTGATCACGAGCATTGATGAGACAGGGCAGCCGCAGGACTACGTCACCTCCGGCTTTAGCCCGGACGAAGAGCGGCAGTTGATGGAGTGGCCCCCCGGGTTGCGTTTCTTTGAGCACCTCCGCGATCTTCCGGGACCGCTCAGGCTGACAGACCTGCCCACTTACATCCGCTCCATCGGCTACGACCCGGCCCCGATTCTTCCAAAGACCTTCCAGGCGACCCCGATGCGTCACCGTGGCATGCATGTGGGAACCTTCTTTCTCGGAAGGAAGCAGGGCGGTCGTGAGTTTACCGATGAGGACGAAGAGGTTCTGGTATTGTTCGCCTCCCAGGCAGCGGCGGCTATCGCCAATGCCCGCACGCACCGAGACGAGCAGCGGGCGCGCTCGAGTCTGGAAGCCCTAGTCGACACCTCGCCGGTAGGTGTCGTGGTCTTTGATGCGAAGACCGGTCAACCGGTTTCATTCAATCGGGAGGCGAGGCGGATCGTCGAGGGACTGCGCATGCCCGGTCATGGCGTGGAGCAGCTGCTGGACGTATTGACGTGCCGCTTCTCCGACGGGAGTGAAGTGGCCCTTGCGGAATATCCGATCAAACGAGTGATCGACGACGCGGTGACCATGCGCGCCGAGGAGGTCGTGCTCTCGGTTCCTGATGGCCGAAGAACCACGATGCTCGTCAACTCCACCCCGATCCACGCCACCGGCAATGCAGTCGAGTCAATGATCGTCACTATGCAGGATTTGGCGCCATTCCAGGAACTGAACCGGTTGCGGGC
The DNA here is from genome assembly GCA_028875125.1 of Bacteroidota bacterium. Lineage (GTDB taxonomy): Bacteria > Bacteroidota > Rhodothermia > Rhodothermales > Bin80 > Bin80. Next base: position 31,353 of record JAPPGC010000106.1, read on the forward strand.
GGAATTTCTGGGCATGGTGAGCCACGAACTGCGTGCGCCGCTCGCTGCCATCAAAGGTTCGGCCGCGACCGTGCTAGGTAGCTCGCGGGTTCTGGACCGAACCGAGATGCAGCAGTTCTTCCGGATCATCGAAGGGCAGGCCGATCATATGGACAATCTGATCAGCGACCTGCTTGATGCGGGGCGCATTGACTCTGGCACGCTGTCGGTCGACTCCAGGCCAGTGCAGGTGTCCGAACTGGTGGAGCAGGCCCGGACCACCTTCTTAAGTGGCGGCGGCAGGCAGACCATCCGCATTGACCTGCCGCTGGACTTGCCCCGTGTGATGGCCGACGAACAACGCATTGTTCAGGTGCTGAACAACCTCTTCTCAAATGCATCCGTGTATGCTCCCGAGTCGTCGGTCATCCATGTCGATGCGGTGCGTGATGGGGTCTATGTCGCGATTTCGGTAACGGACGAAGGCCAGGGTGTGTCGCCCGAGCAGTTGCCGTACCTGTTCCAGAAGTACACCGGGGGAGGGGGTCGACGGCAGGGCGTCGGCCTCGGTCTGGCCATCTGCAAGGGATTAGTAGAAGCCCACGGGGGCCGCATCCGAGCAGAGAACGCCGGACCCGGACAAGGAACCCGGTTCACTTTCACGATTCCAGTGGTCGAGGAGATTGAACATGGTGCGATGGACATCCCGACGCATGGAGAGCGCACGGATCGACGGAAGCCGCTAGTGCTCGCAGTGGACGATGATCCTCAGTTTCTAGGGCATGTGCGGGCGACCCTCAACGACGCCGGGTTCAGTCTGCTTACCACAGGCAACCCGAATGAGGTGTCCGACTTGGTTGATGAACACGACCCCCATCTGGTCCTGCTGGACCTTCTGCTGCCCGAGATGGACGGCATAGAGCTGATGCAACAGGTTCCGGCGCTGGCGGATCGGCCGGTCATCTTCCTGTCCGCATATGGCCGGGATGAAACGGTTGCAAGGGCCTTGGAGATGGGAGCTGTAGATTACATCGTCAAGCCGTTTTCGCCCACGGAACTGGTGGCCAGGGTCCAGACCGCGCTGCGCAAGAGCGACGTATTCCCTGAAACGTTCCAGTCGGGAGCTCTTGTGATCAACTACGAAGAACGCCGGGTTACCGTGAGCGAAGTTCCGCTGGAACTCACCGCCATTGAGTACGACCTGCTTCGTGTCCTTTCGACCAATGCCGGTCGGGTAGTGACCTACGAAAACCTGTTGCGTACCGTGTGGCGATTGACCGGTCGCGAAGATAGGCGTCGGGTCAGGGCATTCGTGAAAAAATTGCGAGACAAACTGGGCGATGATGCGGACAACCCAACGTACATCCTAACCGAGCCGCGGGTAGGCTACCGTATGCCCAGGCCCGACGACACGCCAGATGCCGCGGGTGGGCTTGGGAATGAGGACCCATTGAACTCTCAGCGCGCAGAGGGCGAGGCGAGCTAGAGGTTCGGGAGTTGCGGGAGGTACCATCAGAGCTGATTCAGACCTGATGCGCCAGACGGAGTGTGCTGGCTGTCAACCCATCGGCCATGTGATACCATTCGCCCAGCCGCGTGATTTCGGAATTGACCCGGTCCAATCTTCACAATAGTCTAGATCGGTCCGGACAGTATCGGCGAGCACACGGGATCCGCGCGTTATATGGGGCTGGCAAAACCCACAGCAGTTGCTGACGGGGGTGGTGGAAGCCACGATCTATCGGATCCGGCTTGCGATCGCGAACCAACGAGACCATGGATCCATTCTTGTGGGGACGAAACATCATCGGAGGTCGACGAATTGGAGGTCCCGCGGCGCGTGCCAACGTACCCTTCTTCTCGGTAAATCGATGGAACGATAGGAAAATTCTCCAGTCAATGCCAGAGGCTGGAACGATGGTATAAACTATCGCCCATAGTTGGAACCCTGCCATACTATACTATGAGGGCTCTCCATGACCTGGAAGCGCCTATGAGGGGCGTTGTTTTGTAGAACGTCGCCTGCATCAGGCAGGAACGCCAACCTTAGCGGGGAGTCGATCGGCGACAATTTCCGCGATATCCTTCACATCCGGGCCGTCTACTGTTTTTGCTGCAGCGTCGCGAAGCATCGTCAGGCAGAACGGGCAAGCAGTAGCTACGGTACTGACGCCCGTAGCTGCTGCCTCAGCGTAGCGTGTTTCATTGATTCTTGGTACCGGTTCATCCATCCACATTTGTGCTCCTCCCGCACCGCAGCAAAATGATTTTTTTCGGTTGCGTGGCATTTCAGTTATGACTGCCCCAGACTCTTCGAGAACCGATCGGGGAGCCTCGGTGATATCGTTCTGCCGTCCCAGATAGCAGGGATCGTGCAAAGTGACATTTTCTTCAAGGTCATCAGTCGGCAGGCGTCCGGCGTCCGCAAGTTCTGACAGAAGCTCAGTGTGATGGATCACTGTATAGTGTCCGCCTAAAGCAGAATACTCGTTGCCCAGAGTATGCAGGCAATGAGGACAGGTGGTCATTATTCGGGGTGGATTCACTGAATTCAGTGTTGCGATATTGGCTGAGGCGAGTTCTGAGAACAGATATTCGTTGCCACTCCTGCGTGCTGAGTCTCCACTGCAGCGTTCCTTGCTTCCCAAGACGGAGAAGCTAACCCCAGCAGCTTCAAGCACGCGCACCAGCGCACGGGCTGTTTTCTGGGCGCGTTGGTCATATGAAGGGGCGCATCCCAACCACCATAGAATTTCGGCATCAGGTTGTTGTTCAACAGTTGGGACGACCAGGCCGTCAGCCCATTTCAGCCGGTCTCCAGCCCCCATGTTCCATGGATTGCCGTTACGCTCCATGCCCTGGTAAACTGTCTCCAGTTCCTCCGGGTATTGATCTTCCATCAGAACCAATCCACGTCGAATCTCCAGGATATCGAGCATCGGAGCGTTCGCTACGGGACAAATCGCTGTACAGGCACCGCAAGCGGTGCATGCCCACACAGCGGACTCGGTGATGGCATATTCGGTAAGCATCGCGTCGGGCGGTTTTCCCGAAGCCAGATCATGAAGGTTTTCGTTGATGAAGTAGCGTTTGTTGATCTCGAGAGCCGCAGGTGACAATTCCTTGCCTGTTTCGCATGCCGGGCAGACATCCTGGCATCGATTACACATAATGCAGGCGAATGCGTCAGCAATACCCGACTGCGGAAGTTGTTCAAGTTTTAATGCTCCAAAGACTTCAATATTTTCATTCGAAAAATCAATCGGGTCAAGTGCACCGGGCGATTTCCGGTCTATCTGTGTGGCGAAGTTGAAGCCGGACATAATAAAATGCACGTGCTTCGTGTATGGGAAATAGGGAGCAAAGGCCAAGATCAATCCTAGCGCCCCCCACCAGCATACGTGATGCCAGATCGTCAGCGTATCTGTCCCCAATCCTGCCCAGATTGGAGCAATTGCAGAGGCAATTGGTTGCCAGGGATCAGGGGAATGCAGTTGAATGGCCACGGATTCACCCAGCACGCGGAACCCCACATGGCACAAAATAAAAATGCCGACGATCAGAGAATCACGTGATACCGTTTGGTTGAGGAAGGAGAGCCGGGAATTCTTGATTCGGAGGACATTCGCCCGCTGTGAGAAAACCTTGCGTCCAGGAAACACAAAGCGTCGCAGCAGGAGCCATGCCATGGCCAGCAGCACTGCGCCGCTGGCAAGATCAACCGCAAGGCGGTAGCTTTGACTGATCCAGTCTGGAAATAGGACAGGTTCGTCAACATAACCACGGATCACATCTACGACATTGACCAATAGGTATAGTACGAATCCCCATGCGAGTGCTGCGTGTACGGCACCGGTAATGCGCCGTGTTCCCCAGATTGGACGCATTACAATCCATGTACCGAGCGCACGAATCGTACGTTGCCAGTCCGTTGAGAGAGAGGGCGCCTGGCCGTAACGTATAGTTCGAAACATCGCGGAAAAGCCCAAGCTCGTGCCGTATGCAGTGAAGATCACCGCAAGGGCAAAGAGTGCTTTTTCCGTCAGGGTCAGCATGGACCCAGGCTAACCCAATGTGTAGGATGCTGGATCAATATCTCTTTGAGCCCGCTCCATAATGGCTTGGTTGGCAGTAATCGCAACCGCAGTAGCTTCCAGTCCACGTTCCCAATTTGCCGCGGGAGGATACGGACCAAAGGCATGGTTGTCCATGAATTCCTGCAGCGCATACCAGAGTGGTGTTTCTACGTTTGGATCATCCTCGGTGGGGTCCACATTCTGGGCGTCCAATTGGGTTGCATTCGCCAGGAGTGCGATTCCTGTTTCCTTGTAGAACCGGTCCGTTCGCGCGTACACTTCCCAACCAAGCATCGGAGCATCTACCTCCTTGAACATCCAGGCCTTGCCTCGGTCGCGGAATAAGATAGTGCTGTCGGAGCCATAGTAGGCCTCATAGGCTTCATCAAAAGAGCTGGCCAGCGTTGCATCAAACATCATATGCAAGCCACTGGGGAATTCAAAGATGGCCTGAATCGTGTCTGGGACCTCCCGACCATCTTCCCAGGCCATAATCTGACCAAAACCGTGAACGGAGGCAGGCAGTTCTCCAAGTACCCAGTACGCAACGTCCATCTGAAGTAACGCAGCTTCACCAATCAATCCCGTAGTTATCGCTGGATCCAGACGCCAGTTAAGCTCGCGCACCCGGTCGGCGCTTGGAGACGCCCGTCGCCAACTTTCCTTGGCGTGCCACTGCCCCCGTGCCATGGCAGGTTTGCCAATAGCACCACTACGCATAAACTGAAATACCGAGCGGTGCTGAGGGTTAGAGCGGTAAGTCTGACCAACCTGGAATATTTGCCCGGTTGCATCACGTGCGGCACGTGCAATCGCTTTGGCATCCTCAATGGAAGATGCCATAGGGGCTTCGCAATACACATTCTTGCCCGCTTGAAGTGCATTTACTGCAATATCGCGATGCAGGTGCGTAGGCGTTGCAACAATTATGGCCTGAATATCAGGGTTGTTCAGGATCTCGCGGTAATCTTCGTGTCGGGTTGCCTCTGGCGCATCCCGCTGCGCACGGCGAAGCATTGGGCCATACGTATCACAAATAGCCGCAACCTGAGCGCCGGGTACACGAGCAAGTGTGGCCGTAATGTCACGTCCCTGGGGGCCATACCCGATAATTCCGCACTGAACGTCGTTGCGATTACCAGGCCATAATCTTGTCTTGATGTTGGCTGCGCGAACTAGGCCTGCTCCGCTGAGTGCGGCGCTGCCCATCAGGAATGCCCGTCTGCTGACTGTGTGCTTGCTCATTACTGATTGGTTGGGTGTGTTGAATGAAATTCCAAGGAAACAAGATCTGTCGCACCTGCATCGTCGTACACACACAGTGTACGCATACCATGAAATTTTTGTTGAACCTGTTTGCCATCTTCTCGTCTCATGGCGAGTAGTGCGGTTGAAATCGCATCACAGATCATTGCAGAAGGATGTGCGACTGCAGATAACGTTGCACCTTGCACGGGGTAACCTTTTCGTGGGTCAATCACATGTCCCCACATCTTGCCGTCTTTTTGGAAGCCTTTACCTCTGGGGGCCGAAACCGATAAGGCTTCATCACGGATAGACGTTGAGGTGAGCATTTGCGAGTCATCCAGCGGATCGGATATGCCTATCGGCCAACCGTCGGTATTCTGCGGAGGTGTTCCGATGGCCAACATGGTACTTGTTCCTCCGTGTAACAGTGCGGAAGTTATGCCACCCTCCCGCAAAAATATTCCGGCCTCTTCTATAGCATATCCTTTTCCGATCGCGCCAAGATCCAGTGCCATGCCTGGTTGTCTAAAGGCGACGGTTCGTTCTGCATCGTTCAACACGACCTTGTCCATCCCCGTTTTAGTCAAGGCTTCTTTTCTTTCATGCTCCTCGGGCCAAGTGCCCCGACCACGAACAAATCCCCAACAACGCATGAGCGGGCCCACTGTCACATCAAAAGCACCATGCGTCTCGTTATGGATTTCCGCGGCCTTCCTGAGTAATGAGTACAGCCTGGGGGTTACTCGTACGGGTTCCTTTGATGCGTTGGCGTTTAATTGGCTGATTTCACTGGTTGGGTCGTAAAAGCTCAGTTGCTGTTCCAATCGTTTTATTTCTGCTAGAGCCTCTTCCCCTGCTCCACGCAACAGGACTGCATCGTCCCCGTGGAGCAAGAACTCAAACCGTGTAGCCATGGCATTTAGTGCCATTCGAACGGTTTGCATCAACCTGCCGGACTGGAAGAAGCGGAAAGAGGAGGATAGATGGCCTATCGCTCACTTATGCCCTTCAGCTTATTTGCCTCAATGAGTTTCCGTGGCGTATGTGATCGGCTCTACCTTCGTGCCGCTGCCGGTATGCAGGGATCGGTCTTCTTCATTGAAGTAGAGCATCTCACCCATACGCTCGCTCATTTCTGCCATAGAGATGATCGTCTGTGCACGGATGGCAACATCAATATTTCCGTTCGTCTGGCCATCATCACGAATCGCCGTGAAGAAATCATGAATATGAGCCGGAACATCTGCGCCTGGCAGGAGATTTTCCATTTGCTCTCCGTCCACCAAATCAGCAAAAGGACGCTCAGGGCGAAGCTCTAAACTCTCACCACTGAAGTATAGCGTGCCCTCGTTGCCCCGGATAACCTGTCCGAGTCCCTGCTCATTCACACTGCTGCCGGTAATGACCATACACAAACCACTCGGGAATTCGGTCAATAGTTGGCAGTTGTCCGTTACATCGCGGTCTTCCGCGCCCAGGATTGAATCACCAATTTTCTTGTTACCTACGGAACATACACGCTTCGGAAATTCAGGAGCACCTGTTGCGATCAGGAGCGGATGGATCCGATGTGCCAATAAGTCTCCCAGAATGCCTGCACAGTACGGGTAGTACTTACGCCAGCGATGATAATGCTGTGCGTTGAAATCACGGGCAGACACTGGGCCGAGCCACTTTTCCCAGTTAATCGTTTTTCCGGGCTCCAGCTCCGGTTCTAGCCGATAGTAATTCCATTCGCCGATGGGTGTATTGCGGCAATAGGAATCCTGAGCGAGCACCAGCGGGCCGATGCGGCCTGCACGAATTAACTCGGCAGCTGCATGCCATTTGCCCTGTGTACAAAATTGTGATCCGATCTGGAACTTCTTACCGGTTTCCTTGACCTTGTCGTAGATCTGGAACCCTTCGTCGAAATACCGGGTCATTGGCTTTTCGCAGTAGACATGCTTTCCTGCGTCTAGTGCATCCAGAGCGATCTGTGTGTGCCAGTGGTCAACGGTGCCAATGAATATGGCATCAATGTCCGGGTTATCCAGGATAGGCCGATAGTCTTCATGAACTTCCACTGCTGCCTCACGGCCTGCCTCCTGACGGGCGGCTTCCAGTGCTGCGTGAGCCTGATCACGACGTTTGGAGAACAGGTCACAGGCCGCCGCACCAGCGGCATTAAGCTGTACGTTATGCCGTGGCCTGCCGTTGTTGGTTGGGTTTGTAACGTTTAGGAGGTGTGCATTAAATCCCTGTCCACCTACACCAATAAACCCGCATACGACTGTATCGTTGGCTCCCAGTACTGCTCCAGTAGCTGGTGCTTTAGCGCGTCCGGTCTTCGCACCATGTATGCCAGCCATGACAGCGGCGGTGCCGGCAGCAGATTTTTTGAGAAAGTCGCGGCGGGAGTGTTGCTTATTTAGCATTTGTCTGAATGATTGAGTTGTGAACAACAAGTACGGAAGCGTTTCCGATGGAACTTGAACCGCTTTCATTGGGACAAGTAACCCCCCAATATAAGGAATACAACGAAATGCGGCAACAAGTCCGATCACCAAGTACGCTGCATAGATGGTATAGGTTCAGGGCAGGCCTAGGAGTTCTATGGAGCAGTAATTTGAGTTTTGACGGGACAAGTGCGTGAGTACTTGGTTAACTTCGGGTATTCGACCGGACGATCACAAAATGGTTATTGATTGGTGTTGTCCGCTCTGTTGAAACTTTTAAACTATTTTGACCTAAAATCTACTACACTAAGTCGTTTTGTTGTAATGCCTTCATTAAAACTCAAGCTCATCCTGCGAGTGGTTGTTCTGACTCTCGTACTTGTCGCACCAGTATATGCGCAGACTACGGAATACGTCGTTGCTCCAGAAAGTGAGATGCATGTGGATGGCACATCAAATCAGACACCGGAATGGCGCGTCTATGCTACACAGATTGACGGTACATTGAGTATGAATGAGGAAGGACGCGTTGACTCCGTACGTCTTGTGATACCCTCCAAGATGATGAAAAGCAGAAAAAGTCCCATCATGGACCGTGGCATGCATGGAGCACTCAAGGCAAATCAGCACGCCGAGATCGTCTATGAACTCGTGTCTGTATCTGATTTCACGATGACGGGGGACAACACATTCACGCTCAATTCGACCGGCAATCTCACCATTGCGGACGCAACCAAAGAGATCGCGATTCCGATTGAGGGCATTGCACAGGAGAATGGTCGCGTACATTTCACTGGGAGTCATTCGCTATTGATGAGTGAATACGACCTCAAGCCTCCCACCATGATGTTCGGTGCGTATCGGACGGGGGATGAGTTAACGGTGACGTTTGAACTTATTGCCGCTCCAGCGGAATGAGCTCGGGTGAGGGGCCCCCGCAGGCCTCGCCAACGTGTAAGGCTTAAAGCTATGCTCCACTCTGGGAATAGCCGACAGGCCTGTTCCGGAATCTGGAAGCACTTTAAACTCACCTCAGTTTACGCGGTTGTCTTGCGGACAAAGGTTTGTTCTCGTTGGATGAATCGCTTGGGAACTTCTCCAGATAGTCCAAGGCCTAATATTCACAGTGTTTCATACGAACCTACACACCCCTTCCAGCTCCGTTAGCTCGTGAATGGGGAAGTCAAGCAGCCGGAGGAATTTTCACCCTCGTGCCCCATGGAGAATTTGAATGGGACGAATGTTACGTCGGCAAATGGGCTATTCCCTTATCGGTGGTGCACCGGTTGCTTCGAGAGCACTGGTAAGTGCTGTGACGATGTCCTGTTCAAATGAGGCCAGTGAAGCTTCCAGTTCTTCCAGCTGTGCGCTGCCAGTCTCTAGTGATTGCCTGTGCAGGTCGGTCGGACCATAGGTCGTTCGTAGGCCGCTTTGTCCAACAGACAGTCTAGACATCACGGTTGGTGCATCACGCTCGCCTGGTCCGTCTTTTGCCTCGTAGCCGCTCAGATCCCGTCGGATATTCAGGAGGGTTGTACGTGCAGCATGCAACTCTGTGGTCAAATCGGCTGAAGGATTCGGGGCACGCAAATGAGCAGTTTGCATGGCGTCCACAAGATCAATGTTATCTGCAAGTGATCCTGACAGGAGGCTGGCACGCTGCATTAGCGAAGCGGCCCGGGCTCTGTATTCGGCGATTTCGCTGGGGGTACTGCCCGCAAGGGCAGGCGTACGCAGCAGTTCAACTTGGAATGTGACTGGGCCGGACAGGACAGATTCTACCCCGTCACGGACACGTACAAGCGTGGCAGTGTAGCTGCCGGGGGTAGCGAGATAGCCGCCCTGGCCAAATCCTCCACCGGAGGAACCCGGTGTAATTACGGCGTGGGACGGGTACCTCAGATTCCAGGTGACCCGGTGCAAACCCTTTGAGGTACTTCCAGCAACCCGCCCGACAACCTGTTCAGATTCATCACGAACAATCACGAAGACCTTATCGGCAACTTCGTTGCGCTCGGCTTCAAGTGCATCCCATCCCGGGAAGGGGATATCAATTTCGCCGGCTTCTTTTTCCCTTTCTTTACGAGCTTGTCTCAGGGTAGTCGGACTTTCGCGGAGGTAATAGGTAAATGTTGCTCCGAACGGTGGATTGGGAGCTGCGAAGTAGTCTGTACCCTGTGATCCACCGGCAACATCGCGTTCTACATATAGCTTGGCAGTACGCGGTGCAAAAAGGTGTGCCTCATTGGCGAGCAAATCTGCATTGACGTGACGGAGCGGGGTGTAGTCATCAAGCACAAAGAAACCGCGACCGAAAGAGGCCCCTACAACATCGTTCTCCCGCCGTTGGATTGTAATGTCACGAAACGAGATCGTCGCATCAGATGCCACCTTTATCCATTCCACACCGCCGTCAACAGTAAAGTATATCCCGAATTCAGTGGCGGTGAAGAGCAGATTCGGATTTACATGGTCCTGCACAATACGCCAAATGAGTGTTCGATCAGGGAGATTTCCTGTGATTGAAGTCCAGAAATGCCCGCGATCATTGCTCTTGATCAGATAAGGAGATAAATCTCCAAACTTGTGGTTGTCCAGTGCTGCAAAGACGACGTCAACGTCATGCAGGTCGGCGTAAAGGTTGTTAACAAACGCGGTTGCCGGAATGCCATCAATGCTGCCGACTTCTACCGCTCGCCATGTTTCGCCGTCGTCTTCAGTAACCTGGATCAGTCCATCGTCGGTTCCCGCATACAGTAGACCGGCTTGTAGCGGGGATTCTGCGAGAGAAGTAATCGTGTTGTAGACCGACATGGCATTGAAATCCCATGGGTTGTCGTAGCTCTGTACACGTCCCATGATGGGAAGAGCAATACGCTCCTGATCACGAGTCAAATCACTAGATATTGCGGTCCAGCTGTCGCCCCGGTCTGTTGAATTCCAGACACGGTGGGATGCAAAATAGAGCGTGGTTGGAGAGTGTGGACTCACAACAATCGGGGCGTCCCAGTTGTAGCGCTCGTGTTCTTCTCCGGGACCCGCCTGGGGTTGAATCAAGGTTTGCTCGCCCGTGATGAGATCCACACGGTTCATACGTCCCTGCTGTGACTCAGCATAAATGATATCCGGGTTCCCAGGCTCGGTGGCAGATTGATGCCCGTCTCCACCAAGCGTCTTGAACCAGTCGGCATTGCGTATGCCATGCCGATTATCTGTGCGGGATGGTCCACCGTGTGAACCATTATCCTGTGTACCGCCAAATATGCGATAGAATGGTTCTGAGTCATCAACTGCCAACTTGTAGTATTGGGTGATTGGCAGGTTGCTTATAAAACGCCAGGATTCCGTTCCGTCATAGGTTTCAAATAGTCCACCGTCTGTGCCCATAAGGATATAGTCTGGATCATCCGCACGGAATGCGATTGCATGATTATCTGAGTGCTTATCGCTTTCGCTCATGCGATAAAATGTGCGACCATGATCATGAGATACCTGTGTGCGCACATCCATAAGATATATGGTCCCTTCCCTGTGTGGGGAGGCATAGAGTTCCTGATAATAGTGGGGACCGGTTGCGCCGCTTACCGTATCTGACATTTTTCTCCAGGATGCACCACGATCACTGGACATAAAGATGCCGCCCGTTGTTAGATCAAGCTCAATTGCGGCATAAATGATGTCAGGGTTCTGGGGTGATATTGCGAGCCCAATCTTACCAAGATTTGATTTGGGTATCCCGCGCGTCAGTGCTGTCCATGTACGCCCTCCGTCAGTGCTTTTGTGCAGTCCACTACCGGGGCCACCTCCCATGTACGCAGCCACATTTCGGTGACGCTGCCATGTAGCTGCATAGAGTACAGCGGGATCGCGGGGATCAATCACCACATCCGTTACCCCTACCCATTCATCATCACCCAAAGTTTGTTCCCATGATTCACCGCCGTCAACACTCATGTAGAGTCCACGCTCGCCGCCGCTGTTCCACAGGGGGCCTTGTGCGGCTACCCAGATCACATCACCATTATCGGGATGGACAATGATACGGGAGATGTGCATGGATTCTTTAAGTCCCATATTTTTCCATGTCTTACCTCCGTCATCGCTGCGATAAATGCCATCACCGTAGGCTACGTGGCGTCCACCCACATTTTCGCCGGTGCCGACCCAAACCGTGTGGGGATTACGGGGGTCAAGCGTAAGCTCTCCAATTGAATAGGATCCCTGGCCGTCAAACAAGGACTCCCATGTCGTGCCGGCGTTGATGGTCTTCCACACGCCTCCGCTACCCACGGCGACGTACCACATGTTATCATCGTCGGGGTGCATGGCAATATCTGCAATGCGTCCGGAAGTGAAGGCAGGGCACACATTACGTAGCTTCAGAGCAGAAAAGTTAGTCTCACTGATCAAGTTATCTTGCGCGGAAGCAGGCAATGCGATTAACAGCACAAGGGCGGTGAGTACACGGAGGGCGTAGGTCATTTTTTTGTTTTGGTTTGCGTAAAGCCCGTTAAAGATAGGTCTTACTTAGTACAGGAGTGTAATTGCGCGCAGGTGAAAGATGTGTCAGTTTGGGGTTAAGCCAAATGATCTGGCGATAAAAACTGATCACAAGTATATGATTAACCGGCAGCTACAGCGTAAGGTAGGTGTTCGCAATTAGTGTCTCATAGCAGACAGCAGGTAAGGATACGAAAGCACTAGGCCTCCGCAACTGAACTGTTGAGGTCCCTGTACTTGCAACAACTGATCTGAGTACATCTAAGCAGTCAAGAATGTACCCGGGAATCTGACGGGTATTCTATCCGATCCCATTGGGACACAGAGTTTTATAACGATGCCGAGTTCCCTGTGGTGACAATTCGATGTTACTTTTGGTCGCGCGCCATCAAATACACATGTGCGTCAATCTGACCTCAATTCGTATGAGTGCACTCATTCAAAATGGAATTCTAGAACGGGACTTGACGGAGTGTTTTCCTATTACGTTATAGGTTGTAGTGCAGGATAAGCATGTGGCTACGGGAGGCGTCGGTGACTGAGGCAGGGTAGGCGTTCTCGTAATTGGTCCTGATAAGTGAAGTTTACTTCACTGCTGATCACACACGCCCGGTCTGGAGCCTGCGCAAGAATCTGTCCCCACGGGTCAACGATGACGGAGTGTCCAAAGCTCTCACGTCCGGCATTGTGACGACCAAACTGGGCAGGAGCTACCACGTAGGCAAGATTCTCAATAGCACGCGCCCGCAACAATTCCAGCCAGTGATATGCTCCAGTTCTCCATGTGAAGGCCGAGGGTACAAAGAGTACGCGCGCACCGCGTTTCACCAGCACCCGATATAGTTCTGGGAAGCGCAGATCGTAACAGATACTGAGTCCCATAGTGGCTCCGAGGGCATCAAAGGTCACAGGTTCTTTCCCCGGTGCGATGTAACGGGATTCTACAAACGAATGGGCCTCGTCCAACTGGATGTCAAACAGATGAATTTTATCATAGCGTGCGATAATTAGGCCCTCAGGTCCAAATACCAGGCATGTGTTGGTAACCCTATCCTTGGCCGCAAGCGGGACAGTACCCCCTACGATGTAGATGGAGTTTGAGCGGGCCAGTTCCCGCAGCATTTGTACCGCAGGTCCGTCCTCGAGATCTTCGACGGCCTGGATCTTATTGCCCTCCCGATCCAGATACGAAAAGTTCTCGGGAAGAGCCACCAGTTGTGCACCGAGATGCACCGCCTTCTCAATCAACAGCTTCGCCTGTGTCAGGTTGGTCTTAATTTCCTGGCCTGAGCAGAGCTGGATAGCCGCTATGTGTACGGGATTGTGCAGATTCATCATCGGAGAAAAGGGGGATTGGTAGCGTATCATTGAATATATCCAACCAAATACCTCCTCAAATTGATGCGCATACTGATTACAGCGTTATTCGCCGTTCTTTGCCTGTTTGGCTGCAATATGGAGCCGGAGTCCGCCTATAACGGCTCTGAAGCCGATAGGCTCACTGCTGATGCAGAGGCACGGCTCTCGGCCACGGAAGGAGGACAGATGGTACTCCGCGCAATTGAAGCACATGGGGGATTGGATGCCTGGCACAATGCGGAGACGAGTGCCTATATCTGGGGCTTCGCAGGAGGTATGCGGACCAGATTGGTAGCCAACAACCGCACTAGACAGATATACCACGACATTTTGGCCTTCGCAGATGAAGCGGTTCAAGGCAGTGTGCAGATGGCGTGGGATGGGTCAGAGGCCTGGGTTTATCCAGATTCGCTGATGGACATGGTGAATCCGAGATTTATGGCAACAACAGGGTACTACTTTCAATCCACTCCATTTGTCCTGGCAGACTCGGGGCTTCATTACGAGGTACTGGCTCCGGCGCTTCTGGATAGTGTAGAGCATCAGATAGTACGGGTAACCTTCGGGGACGGTATAGGTGATGCATATGGCGACCACTACACGTTGTACGTTCACCCGGAGACGAATATGGTGAGTGCGCTCCGATACCGGTCAACCTTTGGTCGGGGGCGCCCGGCCATCGACGAGAATATGCGGGAAACTCTGCTTTACTACAAAGATCATGTAACGGTTGATGGTTTGACTACGCCGACCCGGTTTGAAGGGCATGGATTTTCCGAGGGTACTCGGGGAGACCAGTACTATAGTGCAGAATCCAGCGAGCACTCTTTTTCTGCACCATTTGATGCGACCCGTCTGGTGATGCCTGATGGGGGGCGCGTCCAGCCAATGCCGCCAGGAGACAGCGGGCAGTAGCTGCATACGCCCTTCAGGACAGACAAACGGAATAGTAAAAGTGGTCGCCATATGGCTGTCGCCATGTGATCTCTTACAAGGGTAGATTGATTTTGCCTCAATGCTGCTCATGAAGGGAACTGACCAGCCTTCCCGAATGCGACCAAATACAGTTGTGGCGAGGGTGCAATTTTCCTGGCCTGTCTGTACCGCTCGTAGGCGTCGGCACACTCGTGCAGGGTACTACCTATGTCTGGGAGGCGGTTAATACGAGCAATGGTTTCAAATAACGTTCGACGAATGCGTATAATAATTCCGAGGAATTGCTTACTTAAGTCAAGTGCATTACCTTAACGGAGTATCAACCAATCTTTGAATCATGGCAGCAGAAAGACAACTTAATAGGCGTGAATTTATCGCCACTACAAGCGGGGCCGCTGCCGCGGCAGCTGTATTACCTCGGCGGGTTCTCGGGGGACCCGGGCGTGTTGCCCCCAGCGACAGAATAAATGTTGCACTCATCGGTTCTGGTACGCAGGCTCTACGCCAACTCATGAGTGACTGGCTGCCGAGAGAAGACCTGAGTCTTGTTGCGGTGTGCGACCCCAATACGGATTCAGATGATTATCGTGACTGGAGTCCACATGGTATACGCAATTCGGTTCGGCGATTCCTGAATAATCCTAACTGGGGATCTGAGACAGGTATTCGGGCTGGTCTCATGGCGGGCAAAGAATTGATAGAAGGTTACTATGCGAACGAGCGCGCGCAGGGTGACTGGAACGGATTAAAGCTCTACGCGGATTATAGGGAAATGCTGGCTGAATCGGAGGACATCGATGCTGTGATAGATATGACGCCAGAGCACCTTCACGGCGTAGTTAACATTGCAGGCATGAAAGCAGGCAAAGCAGTGATTTCTCACAAAGTTCTGGCCAATACGCTGCATGAGGTACATCATACGGTTCGGGTGGCCAAAGAGACCGGTGTGACCACGCATTTGATGGCTTGGAACAACGATCCAAGTCTGTATCAGTTGTGGGAATGGCTTGATCAAGGTATCATCGGAAAGGTGAAAGAGGTACATAACTGGTCGAATCGCCCTGTCTGGCCACAAGGTTGGATGGAAAATCCGAAGGAAGCGATGCCGATTCCCGAAGGTTTGGACTGGAGTTTGTGGCTGGGTTGTGTACCGGATAGATCCTACCACCTTGACTACACGCATGCACTGTTTCGGGGGTGGTTTGAATTCGGTAGCGGTTGCCTGGGGGATATGGGGCAGTACAGCCTGTGGAGGACGTATCGAATGCTGAATCCCGGTCCAGTGGTCAGTGTTCAGGCAAATGCCGCGACGGGTGCAGTTATTGTGGGGAATCAAAGCCAATGGCGTCGCTCAGAAGTGGCATTCCCGTCGGCAAGTACAGTGCATTTTGAGCATAAGGACTTAGACATCTTCTGGTATGATGGTGGGATGAAGCCGCGTGTACCGAACGGGTTACTTGCACCGGGTGAACGCCTCCCACGTGAGGGCGTGCTGTACATTGGAGAGTACGGTACAATCATGGGAAATAATTTTCTTGCGACTGATTTTCGCCTTTTGCCTGAGAGTCGAATGACCGCTCTGCAGGGGTCCATGCCTGCTGTTCGACCTGCAGAGGACGTGAAGGGTTCGGTAGACGAGTACGTGGATGCAATTCGTGAAGGCAAGCAGAGTCGGGGCAGCTTCATTAACATCGCAGATCTGGCCGAGGCGACCTGTTTAGCAACGATTGCTTTACGGACCGGCGAGCACATTAGTTGGGATGCTGAAAACATGAAGGTGACGAGTGAAAATGTCCCTCACGAACTCATGACACGTGAGTATCGTGACGGTTGGGCGGTTTAGGCATGATCAACTGGCCGGGTTGCCAGCATTACTGCAGCATATTGATTGGGCGGAACCGTTTTCGGTGTGCGGCAGGGATGTGGTCCTAAGCAGGATTGTTGCTGTGGAGAGATAGGATAACAGTCAGCCCCTGAGGATATACTCATTAGATATATTTTCAGCCTCTATGTCTCTTCCCGAGAGGCCATTGGCAATCCCCTCAATCCTGAAATCCAATGCCGGGAAGACCGTAGGGACAGTCCCTGGTTTCGGTTCGCCATAATTGCAGTAAGAATGGATGACTGTCGTGGTCACGATGGCCAGATTAACCTGATCGGTCTATAATCTAGTTCACCCCAGCAATTTATCAGGGAGCGTGTGACAAGTTGTCATGATTCCGTAGCATGGAATACTTTTGGTGCATCCTATATCCAAGCACAACTATTGACAAAAAGTCAGACCAATTACAATGAACCTAAATAACTATACCGTTAAAGCACAAGAGATTGTCCGGAAGGCGCTCGAGATCGCTGCGGAGAATAATCATCAGGGACTTGATCCGGCACATTTGCTGAAGGCATTTCTGATGGATCTTAACAGCATTGGCGTCACCATAATGCAGCGCCTTAGCGTAGATTTGCAGGGCCTGCAAGACGAGGTGGATCAATTGCTCGAAAAGTTGCCGGTGGTCACAGGATCATCGGTAGAAGGGGGCTATTTGACTAGCGAAGCCAAGCGCACATTTGACAAGGCGCTGGAGGAGTCTCGGGCGCTAAAGGACCAATTTGTGAGCAGTGAACACTTGCTTATCGCTTTAGCTGCGACTAGTGGGCCCGTAAGTCAGGCATTGGCGCGTCGCGGAGTGACCAAGCAGGCAATACTGGGGGTACTCAAGGACGTTCGGGGCAATCGACGCGTTACTGATCAGCATGCTGAAGATCGCTACCGCGCGCTGGAGCGTTTTACCCGTAACCTTAACGAACTTGCCTCGACAGGAAAGATTGACCCCGTGATTGGACGCGATGAAGAGATTCGACGTGTGCTGCAGATCCTTTCACGACGGACAAAAAACAATCCAGTACTTATCGGAGAAGCAGGCGTAGGTAAGACTGCGATTGCCGAGGGTATCGCAATTCGGATCGTACAAGGGGATGTCCCGGAAGGCCTGAAATCCAGACGACTGCATGCGCTTGATGTGGGGGCTTTGATCGCAGGCGCCAAGTATCGGGGAGAATTCGAGGATCGGCTGAAGGCTGTGGTCAAGGAAGTCACCGATGCCAATGGAGAAATTCTACTCTTCATTGACGAGATCCATACTCTGGTAGGCGCCGGAGCCGCCGAAGGCGCAATGGATGCCGCTAACATTCTCAAACCTGCCTTGGCCAGAGGCGACCTTCGTGCTATAGGTGCAACAACGCTCGATGAGTATCGAAAATATTTCGAGAAAGACAAAGCACTGGAGCGGAGATTTCAGACGGTCTTGGTGAGCGAGCCAGATCTGGACGACGCAATCTCTATTCTGCGAGGCATTCGTGAACGCTACGAAGTGCACCACGGGGTGCGTATTACGGATGCAGCAATTGTTGCTGCCGTCCAACTGAGTAATCGATACATTGGGGATCGGCATCTACCGGACAAGGCGATTGATCTGGTTGATGAAGCCATGGCTCGTCTGCGGACTGAGATAGACTCACTTCCAGAGGAACTGGATACGCTGGAGCGACAGATCAGACAGCTGGAGATCGAACGCGAGGCACTAAAACGTGAGGACGACGCGGAAAAACTTGCGGTGCTTGAGGAGCAGCTGGCTAATCTGACAGAAGAGCGCAGCAGCCTGCGTGCGCGATGGGATGAAGAGAAACGCCTTATTGCGAAGATTCGGGAGGCGAAAGAGCAGATAGAAGAACTACGTATCAAGGATGAAGCACTCGTACGCGCAGGTCGCTATGAAGAAGTTGCCAAAATTCGTCACGGTACAATTCCTGAGCTTGAAAGCCGAATTCAGGACGCTCAGGCCAAGATCTCAGAGGTGCAGGCAGGTGGTGCACTCCTGAAAGAAGAAGTGGATACAGAAGATATTGCAGAGATTGTCTCGAAATGGACCGGTGTACCAGTTGCCCGGATGCTGGAGAGTGAACGGATCAAGCTGCTCCGGGCAGAGGATGAGCTCAGGCGTCGCGTAGTTGGTCAGGACGATGCCATTGAGGCAATTGCGGATGCCGTGCGCCGTGGGCGGGCAGGTTTACAGGAGCAGGGGCGCCCGATCGGATCCTTTATTTTCCTAGGATCTACTGGCGTAGGTAAGACTGAACTGGCCAAAGCATTGGCCGAGTTCCTCTTCAACAGTGAGCAGGCTCTGGTACGCATTGATATGAGTGAATACCAGGAACGCCATACCGTAAGCAGATTGATCGGTGCACCTCCAGGGTATGTGGGGTATGAAGAAGGCGGGCAGCTGACGGAGAGGGTCCGGCGAAGACCCTACGCAGTGGTGCTGCTGGATGAAATCGAAAAAGCTCATCCCGAGGTGTTTAACATCCTGCTTCAAGTACTGGATGAGGGTTGCCTGACTGACAATAAGGGGCGAACAACGGATTTCAAGAACACAATTGTGATCATGACTAGTAATCTGGGAAGTGATCTGATTCGTCAACGGATAGAGATGGGAGAGACACTGAATCGTCAGGCACTTCGGCGCGAAATCATGGATCTCCTGAAGATGAGCGTGCGCCCGGAATTCCTGAATCGTATTGACGAGATTGTGTTGTTCAACTCACTGGACAAAGACGTCATTCGTCAGATTGTGACGATCCAGTTTGCTCGTATTCAGCGGTTAGCACTACAGAGCCATGAAGTAGCACTCACACTGACGGAGGGCGCCAGAGACTATCTGGCGGAGAAGGGCTTTGATCCGGCATTTGGCGCGCGTCCAGTCAAGCGTCTGCTTCAGCGTGAGATCGTTAACGCACTTGCAGAAGAAATCCTCTCGGGCTGGGTATCTGCCGGACAGACCGTTAATGTGGATGTGGCTTCGGATGGCAGTGGATTAGTGCTTGAAACCGAGTCGATGGTGACTACATAGGCGTTGGAATAACGGCATTTAGCGGGCAGGCCCTCTACAATAAGGTGAATATGTACTATATTGGCGTATATTCCAGCGTCTGGTCATGGTTGGAATACCGGTTATTAGGTTGGAGGGCCATCGCTTATGTACTTAGGCAAACTTCTTGTTCAAGGTTTTAAGAGTTTTGCCTCCGCAACGGAGTTGTGTTTTGATCCGGGGATTACTGCCATTGTTGGTCCCAATGGCTGTGGGAAATCCAACATTGTTGATGCATTGCGTTGGGTCATTGGAGAGCAGCGGGCACGTGTGCTGCGATCAGATAGGATGGACAATATCATCTTCAATGGAACGTCAAAACGTCGTGCGGTAGGATTGGCCGAAGTTCAGTTGACGATCATGAATACTCGGGGGATACTGCCCCTTGAGTATTCCGAAGTGATGTTAGGACGTCGTCTGTATCGTTCCGGGGAGGCAGAGTACTTGCTTAGCGGTGTACCCTGCAGACTTCGGGATATTACTGACCTGTTTACAGATACCGGAATGGGTGCAGGGGCCTACTCGGTCATTGAACTGAAAATGATTGAGGAGATTCTCTCTGAGAGTACTCAGGATCGTCGCCGGCTGTTTGAGGAGGCCTCTGGGATCACGCGATACAAGAAACGTCGAGCGGATGCGCTGCGCAAGCTTGATAACATGAAATCTGATCTTGCGCGCGTTCGGGATCTGAAAGACGAGATTTCCTCGCGCGTACGCAGTCTCAAACGGCAGGCCACTATTGCTGAACGTTACTTACGCTATAAGTCTGAACTGAACTGTGCCCAGCTAACGCTTCTTCAGTTCGAGTATAGTTGGTTGGCTTTTGAAGAGGAGGACCTGGCAGAGGATGAAACCAGGATAGCGGATCATTGCATGGATCTGACTTCCAAGCTGCATGCCTACGATGCGCAACTTGAAGCCCTCAGAACCAGATTTGTATCTGAGCAGCAGTCAGCAGAGGCCAACCGCCAGGAGTTGGTTAGACATGAACAACGGGTTGCGGAGCTGGAGGGAGAGATTCGATTAGGTCAGGCGAACCTGAAAATGATTGCACGCGATCTGGATAGATTGCTTCTGGAGGGGGAGACGGCGGCCTCTGAGTCCGCAGAGTTGTCCGATGATCGTGAGTCTGTAAGTTCGGCGTTGTCTGCTGCAATGCCGCAGGCCGCCAAGGCCGTCCAGGACTTGGATGGGGCGATTTCCGCTAGAGATACTGCACGTGAAAACCTGGGATTACTGGAGCAAGAAAGAAACTCTTTCCAAGGAACAGCAAATGATCTCAGTCAGCAAAGGGCTGGTATTCAGCGTCTAGTTGACCGGCTGCAAGGCCGCATTACCCATTTGAGGATAGAGGAAGACAGACTGAGCACAGAGCAGGAGTCCGGGGGTGAAACAGATGCGGGGGCGGCAAAGGCGGTCGAAGCTGCCAACCATGCACTTGAAGAAGCAAAACAGCATCTTGATGCTGCCAGATCTGAACGAACCGAAACCGAAACAGCAAATGAAGCGCTGGCAAGAAGGATCACACACGCAGAAGATGCTGTACGGCTGGCCGAAAAGGGCTTGGCTGCGAAGCTCGGAGAGACAAAGATTCTACGCGACCTCGTTGATGCCTATGAATTTTTCCCGGACGCGGTTCGGTATCTCTCAGCCCGGACAGAGAATATTGAGGTTACTGCACTTGGGGATTTGATCACGTGTGAACCGAAATACCGGGCCGCCTTGGCAGGTGCACTTGGGGCCTATGGCGCCTGTATGGTTGCAAAGACGAGGGCGGACGCGGAAGAGGCAGCCGAGCTGCTTCGCCTGGGGGATATGGGGCGTGCTTATTTCATTGTTCTGGAGAATGTCCAGGACAGGCCTTTGGTCAATGAGAGCCCACCTAATGCTCTGCGGACGCTCGTTAGACTGCGTGAGGAGGATTGCGCGCCGATCGTCGATCTATTGCTGCAGGATGTTTTTCTCGTCGAATCCCTTGAGGAGGCCCGGGTGATGCTCAATAATGGAAGGGGTGCGAATGATCGGTACGTGACTTTGCAAGGTGAATGGATAGATGCGAGGGGTATGGTGTATGCAGGAGGGGATGAAGAGGGCGGGGTTTATTCATACTTGGTCCAGCGCGGTAATCTGCAGGAGGCCAGCGATGCGTGCAGTGAGCTTGAGGAGCAGGTTGAACAGGCAAAAAACCTGCTCACGGAGATTCGTGCAACTCAGCGTCAATTAAATTTAAAAGAAGTTGTAGATCGGGCGCACATAGCGGAAGCAAAGTATGCGGAGGCTAATCGCACAGCCCAGAACTGTACGCAAATACATGAGATTGCCTCAAATCGGCTGGGGGAACTCAGGCATCGGAAGTCGCAGGTTGAACAGGAAATTTTGGATTTGGAGTCGGAGGTGCAGTCCCATGGTGATGAACTGCAAGAGTCTGATGAAAAACTCGCTGAGATCCAAAAGCATCTCAAACTAGTTGACGACAAGATTGAGACCTCGACGACACAGTTAGAGGCGGCGCAGAACACTCACATTGCGGCGCAGGCTGCTGCCGTTAAAACAGCCTCCGAGTGTGACCGCCTGAAAGGTGATATGAAGCGTCTCGAACAACATCGGATGCGTCTGGATAAGCGAGTAGCGCAGCAAGGCAGAGATCATGCTGCACTGATACAGGCGCAGAAGAAGGTCAGTGCACAAGTGCATGAACTAACACTCAAACTCGACGACGAGCGTGCCCGTCGCAAAGACCTGGATAACCTGAGTGCACAGGATAAAGCACGTGAGCACGAGTCTCGCGTTGAGTTGGAGCAGGTGAATGATCGTCTACGCAAAGGGCGTAGAGCCCTTCAGGAGGCAAAGCAGGAAGAAGCAGATGTTCGAGTGAAACGCAGTGCAGTGACAGCGCGCTTGGAGGATATGGTTCACCGCGCAAGTGAAGAGTACGGCACCAAGCTTACTAGAATTTCAGAAAATACCGAGATTGACGAAGTTGCGCTCAGAGAAGAAATCAAGCAAAAAGAGCGCAAACTGCAATCGATGGGCAACGTCAATGCACTCGCCCTTGAAGAATATGAGAAAGAGAATGAGCGGCTTGAGTTTATTGAGACGCAGTTTTCGGACCTTGAGGAAGCTCAGAATACTTTGATTCGCACGATCAGAGAAATAAATCGTACGGCGTCAAAGCAATTCATTGACACCTTTGTGTTAATACGAGAAAACTTTCGTGAGCTTTTTTGTGAGCTTTTTGGCGAAAAAGCCAAATGCGAACTCGATCTGACCGTGCCGGAAGATGTACTGGAGTCGCCGATCGCTGTTACGGCCAGACCAAGTGGGAAACGCCCAGTCAGTATAGCACAGCTTTCAAGCGGAGAAAAAACGCTTACTGCAATTGCGTTGCTGTTTGCAATTTATCTGGTCAAACCTAGTCCATTCTGCTTTCTTGATGAAGTAGACGCTCCTTTAGATGACGTTAACGTAGAGCACTTTATGCGCCTTATTCGCCGCTTCTCCTCGGATACTCAGTTTGTTCTGGTCACACACAACAAGCGGACAATGGAAATGGCCGATCGACTGTACGGCGTTACAATGCAGGAAGAAGGGGTTTCCAGCCTGGTGAGTGTGCGCTTCGAGGAAGCAATGGCTATGGCAGGATAGCGTCCACTTCTATCTCGACGAGGAACTCTGTTGCGATCAATCCAGAAACTTCCACCATTGTGGCTGCGGGCCGGATATCCTGGAAGACCTCACCATGGGCTTTGCCGACCTTGTCACCATTGGCGAGGATATCTACAACATACATCCGCGTACGCACGACATCAGTAAGAGAACTCCCCAGTTTTTGGAGGGCGTCAGCAATTATGGCAAAAATATGTCGGGCCTGTTCGTAGGCATCGCCTTTGCCCACAACCTTTCCGTGTGATTCAGTTGCCGTAGTGCCCGACACATGCACGTATCGGCCGACGCGCACAGCGCGCGTGTACCCGTACTGTGTCTCCCACACTGCCCCGCTGCTGACGGACCGTCGCTCAGAGTCGTTCATAGATCGGATAGTATCAGGTTAATGTAAGGGCTTGGGAGGTCTGAGGACAAACCAGATTCCAACGCTATACAGAAAACGGAAACCATGCTGCGATCAATCACACAAGCCAGAGTCGCATGCATTTCATCCCGTTTAATCTGACAAGAAAGCGTACGTGCATCACGCTACACTCGAGCGGGGTGGCCTGGGTACTAGAGTGTACAGAAGAAGCTGAAATGAACGCAGTTTGAGAGCAGTATCGCACACTCAGAGCGTAACGTATTTCACGAGCCTAGCGAGCTCCTCATCATCGACATACTTGCCGATCTCGCGCTCAAACTGGGCCATGTTTTCGTAGGGACGATACTCCTTAAACTCATGCAGCATTCTGCTTCCGACGCCTGGAATTGCAAGGATGTCTTCGTCGGAAGCGGAATTGACCTCAACGGGAATAAAAACTGTTTTCAGAATCTCCTCGGCAGCTTCATCGCCAATCTCGGCAGCGAGGCTGGCAAACAGTTCTCCGAGTGAGGCGAACGGGCGACGGGCGACTATGTGCGTAGCAACGGTATCGCCAGTCACTTCGTGCAACGTTTGCTCGGCAGCCGTGTTGGCATCAAGTAATCCCACCTCCTGTGCGGAGATAGCATCCGCAGGGCCAACATCGCTGTCGGCCGAGGAATCATACGAATCCCCGCTCCCGCCACAGGCGGCAACCGACAACGCAAGAGCAAATAGCCCTACGCGTAAGAAATTCATTATTAATCAGACGATTTGCCCGGAGGCAGTGGTTACATCAAAGCAACTCGCCGGATGCTTCCTCACCCTCGTCTCCTCCCTCTTCGCCATGATCCTCCGCCCCTTCTTCACCTTCATCTGACATTTCGTGGTCCATATCATCCATGGCCTCGGTAGTGTCGCTGTCCATGGCATCATCCTCCATCATGGCATCATCGCCATCCATGGCAGCTTCCTCCTCCATGGCGTCGCCAGGAGCAGCCGCATCGTCGGTTGCGGCATCGTCAGCGCTGCCACCGCAGGCGGCAATCAACAAGGCAAGAGCGAAAAGGGCAATTTGAAAGAATTTCATCTTGAAACCGGTGGTTGAATAAGTGCTGTGATCAAGCCTAGAAGACCGATGTAAATCATCGAACCAGGCGCCAAGGCGGGCAATGCCCCCCTTAGGGATCTCCATAATAGAGAAAAAAAAGATAAGTTTTTATACATTTCGAGCTCAAATTCAAAATTTCCTTTCAAATGCAGAAATAATCCTGTTATTCCGGTTAAAATGCACAAGATCATGCTGATCCTAAACAGCTTTCGAATTAGTGGTCGCGGTGCAAAGAAATGGGTCAGGGTTAGCGAGAGGCACAGAGTCAAGACCACGATAGGGGCCCACTGCCAGGGATCCTCAAAATGACCAAGCAATCCTAGCTCAGTAACAGTGCCGACCAACGCAAGCACGAGTACGGCATGGCAGAGCTGGAATACGATCTTCATCTCATTCGTGGCGGAGAGCTTCAATTGGATTCAGTGCTGCGGCTTTGCGTGCCGGATAGAATCCGAAGAAGATGCCAACGCCCGCGGAAAAAACCAGTGCAATCATGATCGTGGTCGGGGAGGTAACGGTGTTCCAGCCGGTCATCTGACTCAATATGGTCGATCCGGCAAATCCAATTCCAACCCCAATCGCACCTCCTAGGACACTCATTACAATGCTCTCAACAAGGAATTGCGTCAATACATCCCTTCCTCGTGCACCAATAGCCATGCGGATTCCGATTTCCCGGGTGCGTTCAGTAACAGATACGAGCATAATATTCATGATTCCAATGCCCCCGACCAGGAGTGAGATCGAAGCGATGGCAGCCAGCAACAGGGTCATAACCTCCGTGGTACCTTGCGCGGCTTCCGCAAGATCATTCTGGTTTCGGACCGTGAAATCATCTTCAGCAAAGCCTGCCAAGCCATGTGATTCTCGCATAATGGCCCGAATTTCCTCCTGCGCAGCAGGGATATCTCTCGACGAAGGCGTACTTGCCAAGATCTGAAATATGCGGCTCCATCCGCTGAGACGGGTTTGAACCGTTGTATAGGGAGCAAGAATTACGTCATCCTGGTCCGTACCGTTGGCGGTTTGCCCTTTGGCTTCAAGGACGCCTACGACCTGTACGGGCACATTGCGTATCTGGACAGTTATTCCAACCGGATCTTCACCAGGAAACAGGTTTTCTGCTACGGTATGGCCCAATACTGCCACGCGTCGCATCTGGCGCAATTCGCTCTGATCAAAGAATCGGCCGTACTTGAGTTTCCAGTTACGAATAATCTGGTAATCTGTTGAAACACCATTGATGGTTGTACGCCAGTTGCCTTGCCCCCCGATGACCTGTGTTCGGCTAAACACTACGGGTGAGACCGCGGATACGATCAGACTTTCCCGCTTGATTTTTTCTGCATCCTTTATAGTGAGGCGGTTATAGCTTTGTGCTCCCCGACTCACACCGCCTTGGCTGCTGGCTCCAGGGGTTACTACAATCATGTTGGTGCCCAAGGTGTTAATCTGGTCCTGAATCTGGGACTGTGCCCCCTGTCCAATGGCAACCATAACGATAACTGCTCCTACACCAATCACAATCCCCAACATCGTGAGAAGCGTGCGCATTTTGTTCTTCAGGATGCTCTGTGAGGCAACCTTGACTAGTGTGGAAGCTTTCATGATTCAGACGGATATCTGGAGTTCTGGGTACAGGTCGGTTTTTGCGGAACGACGGTTTTCAATGCGCTTGTCTAGTATGATCTTACCATCGCGCAACTCAATGATGCGCTCTGTGCAGTCAGCCACATCGGATTCGTGTGTAATCAGCAGGACGGTCATTCTCTGGTCGTGAAGCTCTTGGAACAGGGAAAGTACCTCAACGGAGGTTTTGGTGTCCAGGTTACCGGTGGGCTCATCGGCCAGTAGAATGGATGGATTAGTCACGAGTGCGCGTGCGATAGCAACTCGTTGTTGCTGTCCACCTGAGAGTTCACTGGGTTCATGATCCATTCTGTCCCCGAGACCAACGCGTTCCAACGCCTCCTTGGCGGCTTTTCGGGCCGAGATTTTTCGACGAGATCGATCATAGAGAAGCGGTAGCTCAACATTTTCGAGTGCTGTTGTTCGCGCCAAAAGGTTAAAACCCTGAAAAACAAAGCCAATCTTGCGGTTGCGAATATCGGCCAATTTATTACGCGAAAGCCCCTCTACATGCACGCCGTCAAGGAAGTAGGTACCGGAGGTTGGATAGTCCAGGCAGCCGATAATGTTCATCAAGGTTGATTTCCCCGAGCCGGAAGCGCCAACGATAGCAATCATTTCGCCTCGGTTCACGACGAGATCAATACCTTGCAGGGCACGTACCTCGGTCTTGCCCATCGCGTACACCTTGGTGATTCCTTCGGTACGCATCACGATTTCGCGTTCCATACGCTAAAAGCCCTCTGGGCGCCAACGCCGCTCCTGACTCTGGAACGGGTTATTTGAGCCGTTCTCTTCCTGCTGGGTTACCCCCGCTATAATTTCCGTGCCGGGCTGAAGTCGCGCAGTAGTAACCTCTGTCATTTGCCCATCAGTGATTCCTATTTGCGCAGGGGCCACCATCAACTCTCCGTTTTCATCCAGGTACCAGAGCATAGTGAAATTACTGTCTCCAAAGCCGCTTCCGCCTGCTCCCGGGCCGCCATTGCCGCCGCCGCTCCAGGAGCCGGCCTGCCTGGATCCGGTATTTTGCTGTGCACCTTCAACGCTTCTACCCGGGCCTTCTGACGAGGCTTCCGCTTCTCTTTTGGCTCGGATTGTTTCAAACATTCGAGGAGTTGCACGGAAACGAAGGGCGGCATTGGGCACTTTGAGTACATTCGTAGCTGTTTCGATCAAAAAATCTACGGTGGCGGTCATGCCAGGCAGGAGAAGGCCGTCGGGATTCTCAACATCAACGACCACGGTATAGTTAACCACATTTTCTTCAACCGTAGATTGCAATCGCACCTGGCGCACGGTACCCGTGAAGATCTCGTCCAGATAAGCCTGCACGGTAAACCGGGCAAACTGTCCTTCTCGGATTTGCCCGATATCACTCTCATCCACGGACGCGAGAATTTCCATCCGGGAAAGATCGTCTGCGATCAGGAACAATTGTGGTGCGGAGAAGCTGGCCGCAACGGTTTGACCTACATCAACATTCCGCTCAATCACCGTTCCAGAGATGGGGGCTATAATCGTAGCATAGCTCAGGTTTTGGCGTGCACGATCCAGACTGATGTCTGCGCTTCGCGTTGTTGCTCTAGCAATATCGAGATCGTATTGTGCCTGAGCATAATCTACCTCAGTGACAAACTGCTGGGCGTAAAGGGGTTCCAACCGTTCAAGTTCCCGTTCAGCTTGTCTGAGCTGTGCCTGATTACGTTCAAGGTTGGACTCGGCATCCCGCACGGCACTCCACAGGAGTGTAGTGTCAATACGAGCAATGACTTGTCCCTGCCGTACGCGGTCATTGAAGTCCACATAAATACTGGCAATGATTCCTGATATCTGGGTGCCGACCTGAACAGTCGTTACGGCATCAAGAGCTCCTGTGCTCGCGACAACTGCCTCGATATCGCCCTGTTCCAGCGTGACGAAACGGTAGGGACTGATGGGTTCAGCGCTACCACGGCTGAAATACCACAAGGAACCACCGGCGATTACGACGGCGGCTATTACTGCAAATAGTCTCATTAAGCAAGTGCGTTCACTCTTTAGATGAAGGTTGGGTGGATTTATCTCTATTGCGCGGAGCACGACGGAAACGAGAGTTGCGATCGGAATGTTTGGATCGTTTCCGAGTCAATTTCTCTTCCACGCGTTCCCATTGCTCTTGACCGAGTATTCGCTGCAGGTCCGCGGCCAAAGCCTGACGGTACACGGCAAGGCTGTCGGACATATGCTGACGCTGCCTCATAAAACCTTGTTCAGCGCGGCGAATAACGGTCATTAGTTCTTCTCGCTGTTCTTCGCTTTCAATCTCAACGATCTGCTCAATCTGTCGCATGAGTCCTCCTTGGACCCTGATTTCAGCAATGGCAGCGTTTCGGCGGTGTTGCCAGGCACTGGTGCCGAGGATGCCGATCAGGATCCCGGCGATTAATGTGCATCCCAGGAGCACAATTGATTTGACTCGAGTACTCATGGAGTGGTTAATGAAAATTCATCCAGATTCGCAGAGTAGGCCGTGGTAAGCGTCAGGGGTTGCAGGCCAAAGACGATTTCTGTTGGTGTGGGCTCAACTTCATAATTTCGACTGACGAAGGTGTTGTAAGATACAAAGCCCAAAATCAGGAGCATACTTGCGAGAGCAACGGGTCTGAAAGCGAGCCATAGCGTCTGCCAAAGTTGCTCTTCCGGCTGATTCAGAGCCTGGATCCGGTTCATGATCCTATCGGCTAGGAAGGGTCGCACGCCGGACTCGGCATTCATCTCTGCAGTCTCACAAAGCAGGGAGTGCAGGTGCGGATTATGATCTCTTGGTGTGGAGGAGGGTCGTTGATTCATTTTATTCCTCTTCTGCGAGTATGGGCCCCAGAATATCGCGTAGCCGGGCGGTTGCCCGACTGAGCCGGGACAGTACAGTGCCCTGTGGAATTCCCAGTATTTCAGCAGCTTCAGCAGTCGAGTATCCGTCGACTAGTCGAAGTACGACAACTGCACGATGATGGGGCTTAAGTTTGTTCATGGCCAGATTTATCAGTTCTGCCCGGTCAAATCGATCTGTTTCAGTATCGCGAAATCCTGGCTCTGGCAGCGTAATAGTTTCGTCATCTCTGCTGACGAATCGTAAGCGCATACGCTTCCGCCGGCGCAGGGCATCAAGCGACGCATTGATTGCAATCCGCGTGAGGTAGGTGCTGCATGCCGCATCTCCCCGAAACCGATCCAGTGTTTTGTAGAACCGGATAAATACTTCCTGCACCAGGTCGTCAACATCTGCACTGGCACCGAGCATACCGGCCACGGTACGAGCCACCAACTGCTGGTGACGTTCCAATATTTCGCGAAACGCATTCTGATCACCTCTGCGGGCACGATCAATTAATGTATCATCTGATGGAATATGGGTCACTTTCCCACGGCCTCAGCGTTGCTGTTATGGCTGCACAGATTGTATCAAAACCAGTCACAGCAATCTGGTTGCTGCAAAGAAAGTAAAGTAAGCATAACCGTGTGTATTTCAGACTGAGCCCAGAGGTCACTAAAATCCGCG
The DNA here is from genome assembly GCA_028875125.1 of Bacteroidota bacterium. Taxonomy (GTDB): domain Bacteria; phylum Bacteroidota; class Rhodothermia; order Rhodothermales; family Bin80; genus Bin80. The sequence continues at coordinate 61,101 of JAPPGC010000106.1, forward strand.
TCGTCCGTTGCCACGGTTTGGTCTTTGTCGCCGCGCAGACCTGGATTGTTCCCGCATGACTTCTCGGTAAATGGCCATCTGCTCTTCCGAAAGCAGTGCGGAGAGCGCGATTTCTGTTTCCTTATTGATTTCTTCCCGTTTGGCACGCATGGCCTGAAATTGTCCACGTCCCCCGCCCGGTCCGGGGCGTAATGCCATTAGCGAGTCTGTGCGGGCGGCCAGGATGGCGCGAACTGCCGGAACCTGTTCAGTGGTAAGGTCAAGCTTCGCAATCAGTGAATCGTTCGCGGTCTCCATCGCCTCCTGAAAATTATCAAACCGACCGCCCGGGCCTCGTTGAGCAAGGGCGTTGTGAGCTGCCAAGAGTCCTATAAGAAGTGTCAATAAAAGCGTTTTACGCATTTGGGGTTATCAGTAATTTGAGTCTATATGACGTTTTTAGGAGGGAGATTATTCCTTAACTGGCAGGTGTTTTTAGATCGTGCTCCCACGAGGGTAAACTTTTTAGGTAATTCCAGACATGCAACCGATAACCCGCACTGTCGTAATTTCTCCCTCCAACTTCTCCATTAATCACTGGTTCTTATGTCATATAGAGGCACAATTGGAATTCTTACAGGGGGCGGCGATGTGCCGGGACTGAATCCTGCGATTCGAGCGATTACTTTGCGTGCGCTGCGGGAAGGTTACAAGGTGCTTGGAGTCAAGCGGGGTTGGGCTGGGCTGGTCGAACTTGTCCAGAACAGCGAGGCTGAAAATTCAAACAATGTGATTGAACTTGACGAGTCTACGGTCAATGCGGCAGCCCGCTCAGGCGGCACGTTTCTTCACAGTTCCCGAACTCGGCCAAGTCATTTACCGCAAATTAATTTACCGGCGCACCTACGGGATCGTTTTACTGACCCTGTTAATGACGTTACTTCCGCGGTTCTCTCAAACATCGAGTATCTGGGCATTGACTATCTGGTTCCAATCGGCGGGGACGATACGCTCAGTTATGGTTATCGTCTGCACAAGGAAGGGGTTAAGGTTGTAGCGATCCCCAAGACCATGGACAATGATGTTCCAGGCACCGATTACTGTATTGGGTTTGGTACTTGCGTAACCCGGACGATTGAACTGGCCAATACGCTGCGTACTTCGGCGGGATCACACGAGCGCTTTCTGGTCATTGAAGTATTTGGGCGCTATGCGGGGTATTCAGCGCTACTCCCTGCGATGGCGGGAGCTGCGGATCGCTGTGTCATTCCCGAGTTGGATTTTGATATGGATCAGCTAACCGAACTCATGGTGTATGATCGCAACAGGAATCCGAGCCGCTATTCTGTTGTGCTTATCTCCGAGGGAGCAAAGATTAAGGGAGATGATACCATGTCCTTCCTAGGCTCTGAGAAGGATCAATACGGGCACGCTAAACTGGGTGGTATTGGACGTCGGGTTGGCGAGGAGTTGAAGCACCGCTCGCCCAAGTACAATAATGGTCGGCGGATCAATGTCGTCAATCAGCGGCTAGGCTATCTGGTTCGCTGTGGGGCCCCTGATGCGCTGGACTGTGTTGTGCCGATGGCTTATGGAAACCTGGCCCTGGATTTAATCCTGTCAGGCACGTCGGGACGCTTGGTAAATATCCGTAATGGTGTGTACGGAAGTATTTCAATGGAGGTGATCAACGGCCCTCACAAAGTGGTGGACGTAAATAAGTTTTACAACACCGAACGGCTTCGCCCCAACTTCAAGGATCTACACGACGCACCTCTCTTCATAATGAACTCCGATTAACGGGGGCTACTTCGGTTCTTCAAGACTAACCTAGTCGTGCAAACTGCATGACAGGGAGAGTTATGTGTCTTCAAGGAATGTATTTCAGTGTGCAGGGCACATACTTTGCGTCCAGATAACAGGATTTTCCATTAATTTTTTAAAATTTTTTTCTGGAAGCGCTTTCATAACCGAAAAAATTTTGTTATTTAATTTATTTTTCTTAAAATAAAGCGGTTTTCTGCATTTAATCCTTAATAACTTCACGACTACGATGACGAAGAAGAAAATCTGCGCGCTGGCGGTTCTGGGTCTGCTGGTGCCTTCAGTTCTTGCCCAGGAAGCGGATGCGATCAGTGGAGTTGATACGTCGTGGCTACTCGTATCCACGGCGCTGGTGCTCTTGATGACCCCCGCGCTGGCCTTTTTCTATGGAGGGCTGGTGCGCTCCAAGAACGCACTCAACACGATGATGATGAGTTTTGTGGCGCTGGGTATCTCCGGTACACTTTGGGCGGTCGCAGGGTACTCCCTTGCGTTTGGCGCGGGCGGAGACTGGATTGGTGATTTGTCAATGGCCTTTCTGGCTGGTGTTGGGCTTGAACCGAGCGGTACGACTCCGCACTTGCTCTTTATGGGTTTTCAGGGGACATTCGCCATAATTACCGCTGCGCTGATATCTGGTACACTTGTTGAGCGAATGAAATTCGTCTCTTATGTGATCTTTATCGGTCTCTGGGGACTTGCTGTGTACGCGCCGGTGTGTCATTGGGTGTGGGGTGGAGGCTGGCTCGGCGGGATGGGCGCACTTGATTTTGCAGGTGGTGCTGTTGTACACGTCAATGCGGGGGTTGCAGCCCTGGTGGCAGCAAGAGTGCTGGGGCCGCGAAAAGATTACGGACGGGAGGCACTCCTGCCTCATAACGTACCTTTTGTGCTGCTAGGTGCGGGCATACTCTGGTTTGGATGGTTTGGGTTTAATGGTGGAAGTGCGCTTGCCGCCGATGGTATTGCGGCGCTGGCACTGGTGAACACGCTACTTGCGCCAGCTGCTGGAATATTTGCGTGGACACTGCTGGATCGATTCACCACAGGTAAAATCACCGCGGTGGGCATTGCGACAGCGATCGTTGTGGGACTTGTTGCGATTACCCCAGCAGCGGGTTTTGTCAGTCCGGGGGGAGCATTGGCATTGGGAGCGGTTGGTGTGATACCGAGCTACTATCTCATTAGGTGGCGTACAAGAACCAGTTTTGATGATTCCCTGGATGTATTTGCTGCTCACGGTATGGGTGGAATTATGGGTGCACTCCTAACTGGTGTGCTGGCAACGACTGCGATCAACTCGGGGGGAGCAAATGGTCTATTGTTTGGCGGAGGTGTTACTCAATTGGGTATTCAGGCATTGTCCGTTTTGGCAGTCGCGGTTTACAGCGGAGTTTTGACCTACCTGATTCTGAAGCTGGTTGGACTTGTGACGAAGCTCCGCGCAGATTCTTCAGATGAGGGCCTGGGTATGGACATTGTGGCTCATGGTGAAGAGGCCTATGCAACTGGCGAAGGAGCAGTGTTGCTCAATGAATCGGAGGCGCCGGAACGCGTCAATGGGTTAACTAAAAAAGACTAACAAAAAATGAAACTCGTAAAAGCAATAGTCCGGCCATCTAGACTACCGGATGTTCTTCGGGCCCTGTATGCAGCAGATATCACTGGACTCACCGTTTCGCGTGTGCGCGGACACGGAGGTCAGGTTGAAGTCGTGGAAACCTATCGGGGTACAACTGTGAAAATGGAAATGCATGATAAGGTAATGATTGACATAGGTGTATCTGACACATTTGTTGATATTGCGGTTGATGCGATCTGCAGTAGCGCAGCTACGGGCAGTGTAGGCGACGGTAAGATATTCGTGCTGCCAGTTGAGCGAGTTATCCGAGTCCGTACGGGGGAAGAGGACGTAGCTGCCGTGACCCCTGTCCGCTAGACTGGGTAGTCCTGGTCATCTGGTGTCAGACAGGTGGCCAGGATGTGCCCGTGATCCATTCAACCCCATGTGTGCTTGTGCGTACAAGGTCCCGTGCATCGCCGGTTTTGTTCATGGATTCCCTGTATTGGATCAGTCTGATTGTTGGTGGTGTGTTTGTGCTGCTATCGTTGCTTGGCGGAGGTGATACGGATGTGGATGCAGATACGGAAATGGACCTGGACACCGAGGCGGAACCGGGCGCTGGATCAGGATGGATAGATCTGTTTTCGCTGCGCACAGTGTTTCTGTTTGCAGCATTCTTTGGTCTTTGCGGAGCTTTGCTTCCATTGGCGGATGTAACCGGGATTGCCCGTTTAGTTGCTTCTCTAGGGGTCGGTTTGACTGTTGGGATGGGCGGCAATTTTATCATCAAACGGGTCGGATATGCACATATTTCCAGTGAGGTCACTGCTTCAGACCTCAAGGGACGTACTGGTGAGGTTATCATTCCGTTTGGACATTCGGATAAGGGAAAAATAACTCTGGTCACGAAGGGGCAGCGTATGCAGTTGCAGGCGCGCGGATTTGAGGGATCAGAGGATGTGTTCGCCGAAGGCGAAGAAGTCGTCGTCATTCGAATGGAGGGGGCAGTTGCTGAAGTTGTAAAAACTACGGGATCAGTACGATGAGGTACAGGGAGGGCGCTCGAATACTGCACTCCCTCATATGCGTGTTCTGGGGCCACTTATCCTGGAACGCTACGGAGAGAAACCGGCCGCAGTTCAAACGTAAATGCATCGGCTTCTCGCGTGCATGTGTCCCACGACCAATAATTCTTTTTTCTTCTTCTTAAACCCGTCAACAAATGGAAATCATTGGATTTGCTGTCATCGTAGGCGGCTCAATTGTCGCTGCACTGCTGGTGATATTCGGAATTGTGCGTTCAAACCTCAAGATTTGTCAACCCAATGAGGTGCTCATCTTTAGTGGACGCAGACGGCGTTTGAGCGATGGTAGCAAAGTGGGGTATCGGTTCATCAAGGGCGGCCGTGGTTTTCGAATTCCCATTATTGAACAGGTTGCCCGAATTCGCCTGAATACCATTCCGTTGGATTTGACGGTCCAGAACGCGTACTCAAAGGGAGGAATTCCGTTGACTGTGCGCGCGATCGCCAACGTTAAGGTTGCTTCAAATGAATCCGAACTTGCAAATGCAGTGGAGCGGCTGCTGGGTAAAGATCCCTATGAAATCCAAACGATTGCAAAAGAAACTCTGGAGGGAAATCTGCGCGGCGTGCTGGCAACACTCACACCAGAGGAAGTCAATGAGGATCGTTTGAAATTTGCAAAGGAGTTGTTGTCTGAGGCGGACAATGATTTGAATGCTCTCGGTTTGCAGTTGGATACGATGAAGATCCAGAGCGTGGAGGATGATGCAGGTTACCTGGATGCAATTGGACGACAGCAGTCAGCGCATATTATTGCCGCAGCCCGAGTTGCCGAGGCAGAAAAACGTGAGGAGGCAAGACTGGCAGAAACCGATGCAGACAAGAAGATTGAGCAGGCGGAAAACGACCTACGCATTCTGAAGGCACAATTGTCTGCCAAGAGTACTGCCGAAGAAGCCCGGATTGATGTTGCCGGCGAAGTAGCGGCAGCCCAGGCCCGTCAGGAACTCGCACTAGAAGAGATTAAGCTAGCAGAAAAAACGCAGCGTGCAGAAATCATTGTTGCGGCAGAAGCCGAACGTCAGGCTAAAGAGGAGATTGCAAAAGGCAACGCGGCCAGAATATTTGAGGATGGCAATGCAGAAGTAGAGGTCCTGCGCCAAAAACTGGAACTCTGGCAGGGAGCGGGATCGAATGCCGAACGACTGTTCCTGATTCAGATGCTGCCGGATATACTCAAGCAGGTGGTCCAGACCGTTGATAACCTCTCTATTGATAAGCTGACCGTAGTTGACAGTGGCAGCGGAAAAGGGGTGCCATCGGTCTTCAACCAGATCGCGGGATCCACCCCGGCACTACTGGGAAGCCTCAAAGCTTCAACCGGCATTGACATTGCCGCCATGTTAGGCAGTGTGGCCAATGATTCTGGAGAAGACAAGTAGATCCGCACAACTGTTCTCGCCTCGGTAGGTGTGGAACAGTCGGTCATTACCTCTGCAGAAAAGTCCGTAGCTGAACACTGAGGTCGTAAAGCAGTTGCGCCCGACAACCAGCCCGCATCAATAATAGAAGCGCACTGGCGGTCGGGTGCAAAATAATTGGTCGGCAGCCGAACTTCCCTGCCACCGGTTTCTCAGTTTTCAGCTATGTTGCCATCAGGATCCAGTTGCACGACATCTCCATAGCCTAACTCCTCGATACCGGTCGTGATAACACTCAGGTCGCCCACAATCAACCAAATGAGGTCATTCGGCCGGAGTACCTCCTTGGCAGCTTCGGCAATCGTATCTACATTCAGAGCACGCACCTGATCAGGATAGGTGTCGTAGTAGTTTTCCGGCAAATCGTACTGGACGAGCTGTTGTATGCTACTAGATACGGATCCATTGGTCTCCCAGAGTCCCGGCAGGGCAAGCGTCTGGCTCTCCTGTGCCTTGAGAACCTCGTCTGCTGTTGCAGGATTATCTCCCAAAATGCCTTCAAGCTCGCCCTTGATTTCCATCATGGACTCTACTGTCTTATCCGTCTGGACAGGTGCGTATACCAGGAATGGACGCTGTCCGCGTGCAGTAAGCAGCAAAGAGCTTGCACCGTAGGACCATCCTTTCTCCTCACGCAGATTCATATTGATCCGCGAAACAAAAGCACCTCCCAAGACCGTGTTCATGGTCTTAATACCGATATTGTTTGGCGTATTGCGTGGAGGGGCCAGATGACCAGCTAAAATGATAGATTGCTGGGCCTGAGGCCGGTCCATAAGGTATATGCGGGAACCTCCCTCGGACGTTACTGAAGCAATGTTTTTTGAGGGCACTTCTGCGGGCTTCCAGCTTCCCAGACGGGCTTCCAGAAGGGGAACAAGTGTTTCTAGGTCTATGTCCCCGACTGCAATCAGTGTTGCGTTGTTGGGTCTGAACCAGGTATCATGATAAACAAGGAGATCCTCGCGTGACATATTGGTGACCGAGGCCTCCGTTCCGCTGCCTGTAAAGGGATTACTGTACGCGTGATCTGTGCCGTAGTAGAGTGCCGGCATCACACGCAGTGCCATTTGAACCGGATTCACCTTCTCCCTTTGGATTGCTGCCAGGCGCTCCTGCTTCAAGCGGGCAAACTCTGACTCAGCAAAGGACGGATTCAGAATAACGTCTGCGAAGAGGTCCAGACTTGCTTCGAGGTTTGCCATAAGCGCTGTCAAGCTCACAGAAGAGCCATCCAGGCCGGCGCCTGCACCTAGGCTTGCACCAAGGTTCGCAAGACGGTCATTGATTTCCAGGGCAGTGAGGCTGGTTGTGCCTTCATCCAACATAGACATGACCATACTTGCCGTGCCCGGGGCAATTCCTTGGTCAGAGGCATAGCCCGCATCCAGCACCAGCGTCACGTCGAGTGCAGGCACGGAACTACGCTTTGCAAGGATGATTTCCAATCCGTTACTGAGTTTTGACCGCTGAAACTCAGGGAACTTTACCTCAGGCTCGTCGCCGGTTTCGGGCAGAGTTGAGCGGTCAGACGGCTCGACTGTCGCGGACAATTCAGGGAAGGGATGTACTTCCAATATATACACGCCGTCCGAGAGCCATTCCTCGGCGGTTTTGCGCACACTTTCGGGAGTCGCTGCATCTTTGTCACGGAAAGACTTCAGGTAAGCGTCAGGGCTACCGCCGTAGATCTCGGAGGATGCCAAAATGTCTGATTTACCCCCAAAACCTCCGATGCGCTCCATACCATAAATGAAACCTGCTTTTTCCTGTGTAATTATCCGGCGGAGTTCCTCCGGTGTAGGTCCATCTGAGAGGAATGCAGCTAATTCCTCATTTAGTGCTGTCTCGACGTCCACAAGTGCGACCCCCGGACGCGCCGTTGCCTGAATAGTAAACTGGCTTCCTATGCTGCCCGAAGAAACAGATGCACTGGCGTTTGTTGCAATCTGATCTGTGTAAACCAGCCGCTTGTAGAACCGCGAATTTTTGCCGCTGGAAAGTACGCTGGATGCCAGGTCCAAAAGATGATAATCTTTGGAATAGCGCTCGGGTACGTTCCAGACTTTATAGATGCGCGATTGTGGTACGCGATCCTGCATGATTTCGCGCTGTTCTCCTGTACGTTTGGCAACCCAGGTATCGAATTGAGATACTGGCGGGCCGGGTGGAATATCTCCAAAGTATTTTTCAGTCAAGGCACGGGCCTCACTCACGGTAATATCCCCCGCGATTGAGAGGACGGCGTTGTTTGGGCCGTAATAGGCCTTGAACCATTCCTGTACATCTTCCAGTTCAGCGGCGTTAAGGTCTTCCATAGAGCCGATGACTGTGTGGGCATAGGGATGCCCTTTGGGGTAGGTTGCGTTCGTAATGTGGTTGAAAACCTGCCCGTACGGTGCGTTTTCACCCTGGCGCTTTTCATTCTGGACGACCCCCCGCTGTTCGTCAAGTTTTGCCTGATCAATGGCTCCAAGAAGATGACCCATTCGGTCAGATTCCATCCACAACACCAGATCCACAGCATTCTTGGGGACGGTCTGGAAATAATTTGTACGATCCCTGTTGGTCGTGCCATTAAGGTCCGTCGCACCGATACGCTCCAGTACCTGGAAGTAGTCGTCGTTAAAGTTCTCTGAACCATTGAACATGAGATGCTCAAAAAGATGGGCGAAACCACTGCGTCCTTCCGGCTCATTTTTTGATCCTACATGGTACCAAAGGTTTACAGCTACCAGAGGAGCTTTATTGTCTTCGTGAACGATGACGGTCAGACCGTTGTCCAACTGAAATTTCTCGTACGCAATTTCTGGAATTTGCATGGTGTCATGATCCTGCGCCCAAGTGCTTGATGCACACAGCAGCAGGGTTAAGAGAATTGGCAAAGGTTTTTTCATCGGCAAAGCTACGGATTGTGTGTTAAAGTCGGAATACGCTAGCATAGCCTGTACGAATACTGCGGATTCGGGTTGCGAAAAAATCTCTTGGAAGATTAAGGGATCTGCACGATGATATAGCTACGGGGCATGCTCTAATGCTGAACGGTAGCAACGAAAAGGGAGACCAGTTCTTGAACGATCTCCAGGTCGGCATTACTCATATTGATCATCGCGGCAACCACCACACCGGCATCTGGCTGGATAACGAGGAGCGAGGTGCCTCCGATAGCTCCTCCTCTGTGACTGAAGTAGCGAAGGTCATCTGCACGCACCTCTACATTCCAGCCGAAGGCGTATCCGGTAGGTTCGCCCGTACTGGTTAGCTGTTCTGTAAACAGTAATTCTTTGGCTGCATCGTCAAGAAATGTCGATGCTAAATGGGCTATCCCAAATTGAACCACATCAATTGGGGTAGACAAAAATCCGCCGCCGGCCCATTTGTAGCTGTTATCTACAAAGGGCGCATTGACCAACAGACCTTCCTCATTCCGGGTGTAGAAGCGAACCCGGTGCGCAATTAGCTTATCTGGGTGGTCGGCAATCGTGTTAAGCATTCCGAGGGGGAGAAAAACTTCCTGTCGCATATGATCCAGAAAAGATGCTCCGGCAGCTCCCTCAATCACTGCACTGATCAGATTCCAACCGTAGCTGGAGTATAGAAACTGCGTACCTGGCTCATGCATGAGCGTATCCGCAGTAAAAATCTCCAGGCCGTCACTGACTGTTGCATAGGGTACGGCGGATAGCATTTCACCTGGTTCGTAGCTGCGAATCCCTCCGAGATGTGCGCCAAGTTGGCGTGTAGTGATGGGCCAACGTTTTTGCGGAAAATCCGGCACATATTGCTGCACACTTGCATCTATATCCAGTCTTCCTTGACTATAGAGCTTAGCGGCTGCCGCGGCCGTTAAGGGTTTCGAAATACTTGCGATCCTGAAGCGGCTATGCGGCCACATTGGCACGCGTTGTTCCAGATCGGCAAAGCCAACTGCATCCGACCAGATCAGTTTTCCTTCAGCTGCTGCGGCTACGGCCATTCCTGGATACTTGTGCGTATGCCAGGCTTCAAGGATCATTTTTTGGGCGGAATCAACGGCAGCTTGGTAATGCTCCGGAATTTGTGCATGCTGCGCGCCTGCAAACGGTGCTAGCAAGAAGGATAGCACAAGCAGTAAATTATATCGAGGGGAAACCATATGGGCAGCAGGGCTTTCTGACAGTGAGCGCAGTACGCAGACTTTCACGCTCTGTTCAAACAATGACCTTTATGTTTGCCAGGGGCTTGTTTCAATCATTGAGGAAACTTTTGATTGTTTTTGTGACTGAT
>JAPPGC010000112.1 GCA_028875125.1 Bacteroidota bacterium
TTCAAATTTTGCTGATTTGGACTTGCATAAATGGTAGGGAGTCCCCCCCCCCCTGAAATTTCGTGCGAGTTTGGTTCTAGCGCGACCGACTCGCTCAACATCTATATATTGCTCCTTGGTTGTGATGCCATGACTCAGAATCCATTTTATCTCGTCCTGGAAGAACGGGAGAGGTCTGTCGAAAAACCTGGACTTCTTGTAGCGTTGCGCAACATTGGAAAGGGCCTCACCAATGAGCGAGTTTCTCAATTTCGGATCACAAATCGAGTCGGATTCCATTTTCCCTATGGAGTTAAGGTAGCCTCTTGCGAACTTGTGGTAGTTCTCGATGACGACATTTCGAAACTCTGGAGGCTTGAGATAAGTCAGGTAAGTGACAAGGGCCCGATTAAACGTAAGGAGAAGCGTCGGTCCGGAATGAGGCATGCCCGGTGCAGAAAGATATGCGGCACGATAAAGTGCAAGCGTTGTTTTTCCGCTTCCGGCAGTACCCAAAACAGCGGAGTGGCCTGCTTCTGGCAAATAAAGGACCTCTCGTTGCCTTCTTAGCGGTTTGGGTAGCGAATTAGGCACTATGCCACCCCAGTTTTGTATCGACGTTGGATCTGACCACAATGTCCGCGATATTCTCTTTCCGAAGCTTCGTCGTCCCTAGCTCACATACGTTTATTCTCTCCATCAATCTAAAGGAATGGTCCATTGACATCCTCCCTGAGTATCTGTACGAGAATCCATTCATAGACCATTAAGTTTGAAGTAGTGCCCGGTTTAACTAAACTCTCTCCATCCCCTTTTTCATTTCGTATATAACGGTCATTGTTTCATTCTGGCTAGAGTCTATAGTAGGACTGTCCAACCTGTTGAGTTACATCAGAACTTTTCTCAAACTTCCCACTAATCAAGAGACAGTCTCATTTAACCTACAACAATTCAACTTTTCTGCACGTCCTATTTTTTGTATGGATCTGCACAAAAAGAGCATTTCGTTCTATGTCACGGTGCGAGTACCAGTGTGAAGTTGGACGAGTGGGAATTGCTTCATGATCTTCCGAAGGTTAACAAGTATCTTCAAAAGATTCAGGATCGTTTTGCCCGCTGCACGGTTGCTATGAAGCATCTTCCGGCGGGTTCGCACCTCGAATCAAGGTAATCGTACCAGATTCCGACTTCGACAAACGCTCTATACGTGTGCTGAAACCACGGAATATCTCTTCTCGACCGTGAAAACACTTGGCAGGGTAACGGTCGAAAGTCCAAACTGGCCGACTACGTCTCGCAGCTTGAGTATTCCGGGCGAAGTGGGCCACTGAGGCCAATTTTGTTGGTCATTTTCATGCGGACGACAGAAAACAAATTCAAGTGGATGACCTAGGCTCGTACAGCCCCGATGAAAGCGGACGCGAATAGACTCGCTTCCGGCATTGAGGTACCTGCACGACGTGAAGTGGGCTTTTGCCACTTCATTAATCCAGGAAATAACACCAACTTCTTGCTCAGGTGTATCATTCCTTTCTTAACTTGTGTGTCATTCTTGGTCGGTTACTAAGGAAGGCTATGCATCGCAAATCTGTTCATGTGGCTCGCTCTCAGGAGGTGCAGGATGCGATTGTAGTCGGGTCCGGTATCAGTGGAGGGTTTGCTGCAAAAGAGCTCACTGAGGGTGGGCTGAATGTACTCCTGTTGGAGCGCGGGCACGATCTGAAGCATGGGTCAGGATATATTACCGAACACTTGGATAGCTGGGAATTCCCCGCTCGCAACAGTAAAGGTTCACGCAGACATCGTGAGCGGTTCGCCATCCAGTCCCGCACGTATGCATTTGGTGAGCATACCGAACATTTTTTTATAGATGACAGCGAAAATCCGTATGTGGAAGCTGATCCATTTACTTGGATCAGGGCGGATGTAGTCGGAGGGCGGTCACTGCTGTGGGCTCGCCAGTGCTACCGCTGGAGTGTAATGGATTTTGAGGCAAATGCTCGAGACGGCACAGGTATAGATTGGCCCATACGGTATGAGGATATTGCTCCTTGGTATGACCATGTAGAGCGGTTCGCAGGTATCACAGGTCAGCCGGAGGGTCTTGCGCAATGTCCCGATGGGGTTTTTCTGCCCCCTATGGCACTCAATTGGGGAGAAGAACGTGTGCGCGAGGCAATAGCCGCGCACTTTGATGATAGGTTACTGACGATAGGACGCGCAGCGGTGCTCACGCAGCCGCACAATGGGCGCGCGGCCTGCCACTACTGTGAATCATGCTACAGGGGATGCTCGGCCGGTGCGTATTTTAGTAGCCATAGCGCAACGCTGCCAGCTGCCTTTGCAACGGGCAGACTGACATTGCAACCGGAAAGTATTGTACATAGCGTGATCTATGACGAAGCAAGAGGCAACGCAACCGGTGTTCGATACATAGATCGTACTACGGGAGTCGTGCGCGAGGCTTATGCCCGCATCATCTTTCTTTGTGCTTCTGCACTGGGTACGACGCAGATCATGCTGAATTCCCAATCCTCGCGGTTTCCGCAAGGCCTCGCCAATGACAGCGGGGTGTTGGGGCACTATCTGATGGATCACCATATGGAGGTTGGTGCACGAGGAGAGCTGCAGGGAGGCGAAGACAGATACTTCCAGGGTATTCGTCCTAACGGCATTTATATACCTCGTTTTCGGAATCTGCCCGGAGGAGCACAGCGCAGTGACTACCTTCGTGGATTCGGGTACCAGGGAGGGGCAACACGGAGTTTCTGGGATCGTCCGGTATCGGGATTTGGAGCTTCTCTCAAGTCAACCTTGAGACGACCAGGCCCCTGGGTGATGGGACTGGAAGGATTCGGTGAAGCATTGCCACGGTATGAGAATTATGTGACCCTGGATGAATCAGCCAAAGATGCATGGGGTATCCCCGTTCTTCGTTTTCATTGCAAATTCGGCGAGAACGTACTAGCCATGCGCAAAGACATGAAGCGGTCAGCAGCAGACATGCTGGACGTCGCGGGGGCAAAGAACATAGAGACGTATGATAACTATACGGGGGATGGTCTGGGAGCTGAGCCTGGTCTTGCAATCCACGAAATGGGAACCGCCCGGATGGGTCGGGATCCAAAGACCAGTATACTGAATGCACATAACCAGTGCCACGCAGTCCCGAATGTTTTTGTGACTGATGGGGCATGTATGACTTCTTCTGCATGCCAGAATCCGTCAATCACATACATGGCCCTGACTGCAAGGGCAGCAAATTACGCAATAGAGGAACTAAAGCGACTGAATCTTTGATGGACCGAAGGACTGCCTTACATCGAATTGGTATACTATTGGGAGGGACGCTTTCAGCGTCCACGATCGCCGGGGTCTTGGGAGGATGCACCAGTGGGAGTGGGACAGGGGATATGCCCTTCAAGGCTCGCACCCTGACTCAAGGACGCGATGAACTGGTTGCGACGCTCTCCGAGTTGATTATCCCCGAAACGGATACACCAGGTGCACGAGAAGCTCTTGTGCATGAGTTTATTGACAATATGCTCACCGACTGGTATGACGAGCCCGAAGTTGAGGAGTTTCTGACGGGGCTGACAGATGTAGAAAGACGTGCTCAGGAAAGGGGAGAACAGTCGTTCACAGATTTGGACATGGACACACAGGTTGAAATTCTAACACAAATGGAGGCAGAAGCAGAGGAATGGAGCGGAAATCGAGAAACAGAATCCCCACCGTTCTTTCGGACCATAAAATCGTTAACACTCTTCGGGTATTATACCTCAGAAGTAGGGGCTACACAGGAATTGCGTGTGAATCCCATGGGAGTCTACAGAGCAGATATTCCGTTTGATGAAATCGGCCGTGCGTGGGCTTGAATCAGTATATTCTCTCTGGATCATCAAAAAAGAAGTTTTCTTTAATGAATAGACGAACATTTATTAAATCCTCCGTTGCTGTTCCGGCGGCAGTTGGGGTACTCGCTGGCTGCGCGTCGGAGACTGAGTCCGAAGCAGAAGCCCCCGAAACAGCTTCAACCCGTTCGCTAGAACGGATTGGGGTACAGTTGTACACGGTTAGAAATCTCCTGGAAAGCGACTACGAAGGAACGCTACGGGCAGTGGCTGATGCAGGTTATGATGAGGTGGAAACCGTGTGGGACGCCGAACGCAACCCAGATGATATTCGTGCCCTTCTGGATGAATTAGGGCTTGCAGCCCCATCAACACACGTACCAATTGAAGCACTCAAGACGAATCTTCCCAGTGTAATAGACGCAGCGCAGCGTCTGGGTCACTCCTATATCGTTTGTCCCTGGCTTGCAGAGGATGAACGTACGATGGCACATTACCGGGATCATGTGGCCCTCTTCAATGAGGTAGGTTCGGCATGTCAGGAGGTGGGAATACAACTTGCCTATCACAATCATGAATTTGAGTTCGAGCCTGCCGAAGACGGCGTGATCCCTTATGACTTTATGCTTGACGAAATGGACCCAGAGCTGGTCAAGATGGAACTCGATCTGTACTGGATCGCCTATGCAAATCGCAGTGCCAGCGAATACTTTCAGCGTGATCCTGGGCGGTATCCACTATGCCATATCAAGGATATGGGGTCTGATCGCGGTATGACGCCTGTTGGTGAAGGTCAAATTGATTTTGGCGCGATCCTGGCAGAAAGCGAAACAGCGGGACTGAGGCATTACTTCGTTGAGCATGACCATCCAGAGGATGCGCTGGCCAGCATTCAGACAAGTATTACTCACTTAAGATCTCTAACATTTTAGATGGCTTTGGGCAGAAGGCTAAGATATGGTATGGTCGGTGGAGGCCCTGGCGCCTTTATCGGTAATGTGCATCGGATGGCCGCTGCACTTGACGGGACGATGGATCTGGTTGCGGGGGCATTCTCCGCCGATGCAGCACGCTCCAAGGAACAGGGAAAAGCACTTGGACTTGATCTGGAGCGGTCATATGCGTCTTTTTCAGCGATGGCGGAGGCGGAGGCTGTGCGAGAGGACGGGATTGATTTTGTATCAATCGTCACTCCGAACCACATGCATTTTCCCGTGGCCAAGACATTCCTGGAAGCGGGTTTTCATGTCGTATGCGACAAGCCGATGACCAATACACTGGAAGATGCGGAGTCGCTCTGTCACCTGGCGCGCATGCATAATCGCGTGTTCGCATTGACACACAACTATACCGGATACCCCATGGTGAAGCAGGCGCGTGCAATGGTTCAGGAAGGCAAGATTGGGGCGGTACGGAAGATCATTGTCGAATACCCCCAGGGATGGTTAGCTACTCCGCTTGAGCGTTCAGGGCACAAACAAGCCGATTGGCGGACCGATCCTAAGCGTGCTGGCGCTGGCTCCTTGGGAGATATAGGGTCCCACGCAGAAAATCTCGCACGCTACATCACGGGACTGGATTTGGAAGCTTTGTGTGCTGACGTGACAACCTTCGTTGAAGGGCGGATCATTGATGATGATGTTAGTATGCTGGTACATTATCGGGGAGGGGCGCGAGGGGTACTGCATGCCTCTCAGGTGTCAGTCGGGGAGGAGAACAATCTGAATATCCGGGTACACGGCGAAACAGGGTCGCTTCAGTGGTTTCAGGAGCATCCCAACTGGTTGTATTTCCGTGAGCTCAGTGGGCCTGAACAGGTATTTAAGCGCGGCAATGACTACCTAGTGGCAGCAGCACAGCATAATTCACGTCTTCCCAGCGGTCATCCGGAAGCATTTCTGGAGGCATTTGCAAACATTTATTTGAATGCTGGGAGAACGATTGCTGCCCGGATCTCTGGTCAAGACCCAGAATCCGAAGATCTCGATTTTCCGAGTGTGCAGGATGGTGCTAGAGGTGTGCATTTTATCCTCACGGCATTGAAGAGTGGAAGAGAGCGCGGATGGGTTGATGCTGCATATACGCCGCCTTCTTGAGATCAATAGATCTACATTGTCATTTTGCTTTCGGCATGGGTGCGCTGATCTAACATTGGCTTTTTTCTAATTCCATTCACTAAACAATATCTATGGCACGACCTGTAACCCTATTTACCGGCCAATGGGCCGACCTAACACTCGAAACACTCGCGAAAAAGGCAGCTTCGTGGGGCTATGATGGTTTGGAATTAGCCTGTTGGGGCGATCACTTTGACGTACAACGGGCAATAACCGAACCTGACTACTGTCAGGGACGGCATGATCTTCTGGCCCGACATGGCCTGAAAGTGTATGCAATAAGCAATCATTTAGTGGGTCAGGCAGTCTGTGACAATATTGATCAGCGGCACAAGGCCATTATCCCTGCACATGTATGGGGAGATGGTGTTGGGGCTGGCGTTCAGGAGCGGGCAGCAGCAGAAATGATGGACACTGCCAGAGCTGCAGCAAAATTGGGCGTCAATGTTGTAAACGGTTTTACCGGCAGCAGTATCTGGCCATTACTGTATTCTTTTCCACCCAATGATCCCGCAATGATAGAAGTTGGGTTCCAGGACTTTGCAGACCGCTGGAACCCGATATTGGATGTGTTCGACGGAGTTGGGATTCGGTTTGGGCTGGAAGTGCACCCAACAGAGATTGCTTTTGATATTGCGAGCAGTGCGCGTGCGTTGGAAGCAATAGGCCACAGAAAAGCTTTTGGGTTTAACTATGATCCAAGTCACCTGGGCTACCAGAGTGTAGACTATGTAGCCTTCATAGATCGCTTTGCGGATCGGATTTACCACACACATATGAAGGATGTGTGGTGGTCGGATAAGCTGACAGAGGCCGGTGTATTCGGTGGTCATACGGATTTTGGTACTCCGGGAAGATTCTGGGATTTTCGGTCCATAGGTCGCGGATGTATCAATTTTGAAGAGATCATTCGTGCCTTGAACAGTTCAAATTACGGCGGTCCACTCTCTATCGAATGGGAGGATATTGGTATGGATCGAGAGGCTGGTGCTTCGGAGGCCTGCGCGTTTGTCAAGAAAGTAGATTTCAAGCCGTCTGCAGCGGCATTTGATGCAGCGTTTGCGAATTAGTGTGGTTAGCATTCTGTTGCTGAGTACGTGTTCCAATTTTGGAGCGGCACAAACAGTCTTGGAAATGGTCACGGATACCATTCCCGGGACGGAGGTGCACTTTTCTATGGTTCGTGTGCCAGATGGGACTTTTATGATTGGTACTCCCGGAGGCGAAGAAGGACGGGACGATGATGAGGGTCCACAACGAGAGATTGCGATCTCGTCATTCTACATAGGTATACACGAAGTAACCTACGACGAATTTGTTCTGTTCTCGAGTCGTGATCGCGACAGTCCAGCAAGTGCTCCGGGAATAGACTTTGATCCAGACCTGGTGGCTCGTCCAAGCCCACCCTATGAGGATCCGGCGCACGGTATGGGGACCAATGGGTACCCTGCCGTTGGTATGACTCAGTGGAGTGCACTGCAATATGCACGGTGGCTATCGGAAAAAACGGGAATATTCTACAGATTACCCACAGAGGCTGAATGGGAGTACGCATGTCGTGCAGGTACCTCATCCGAATTCAGTTTTGGAGCATCATTGGATTCGTTGGATACCTATGCGTGGCATTATGGCAACAGCAACGAGACCTACCAGCGCGTAGGTCAAAAGGTGGCAAACCCTTGGGGAATCTTTGATATGCATGGCAATGTAGCGGAGTGGACGCTGGATGAATACAGCGCTTCTTATTACGAAGGACTGACAGATTCGCTTGCAATTGATCCTTGGCAACTCCCGACCCGGTTACATCCTCGCACGGTGCGAGGTGGTGCGTACGACGACAATCCAGATGCACTGCGCTGTGGTGCCCGCCTTCGTTCAGACCTAGATTGGAAGCGGCGTGATCCCCAGATCCCTCGATCTATGTGGTGGAACACGGACTCTCCCTTTGTTGGATTCAGAATTGTTCGCCCGTTTGTTCAACCGACGGCAGACGAACGGATGGAATTCTGGATGACCGCACTGGGAGGGTAATAGTGCTATTCATTTAGTAAATTAAGTTCGTACTAATCAAACTCCAAGAAATAATGGACAAACTCACAGGATCCTTTAATCGCCGCGACTTTGTTAAGAGCGGAGCAGCAGCCGTCGTGGGCACTGCGCTTGCCAGCCAGTTCCCGCTGAGAGCCAGCGCATTCTATGGCGTTGATGATACAATCAAGGTTGGACTGATTGGTTCTGGAGGTCGGGGCACTGGTGCAGCGCTCCAGGCATTGAAGGCAGCCTCCAACACTAAGTTAGTAGCGGTAGCAGATGCGTTCAGCGATCGTATTGAGGAGAGCATCAAGAACATGACTGAGCCAGAGGAGGCAGACGAAGCTACGTTGGATGCAATCAGTCGCATTGATGTGCCGGCTGAGCGACGCTTTGATGGTTTTGATGGATATAAGGAGGTGATTGCTCTTTCCGATGTAGTGATCCTGACAGCACCTCCCGGTTTTCGGCCAATGCACTTCGAAGCAGCCGTTGATGCAGGGAAGCAGATATTCATGGAGAAGCCAGTGGCAACAGATGCCCCAGGCATACGTCGTGTATTGGCTGCGGCGCAGAAAGCCAAGGAGAAAAAACTCAATGTTGTTGTGGGGCTTCAGCGTCACTATCAGACCGTGTATCGCGAGTGGGTCAAACGAATTCACGAGGGTGCTATCGGAGATATTATTCTCGGTCGGGTATACTGGAATGGCGGAGGTGTCTGGGTTCGCACACGGAAAGAGTACGAGGAGAAGGCTGGCAGGCCACTAACAGAAATGGAGTATCAAATGCGTAATTGGTACTACTTCAATTGGCTTTGTGGAGACCATATCGTAGAACAGCACATTCACAATATCGATGTGGGTAACTGGGTAAAGCAAGGGCATCCAGTCAAGGCACAAGGCCAAGGTGGACGTCAGGTTCGTACAGGGGTGGATCATGGAGAAATATTTGACCATCATTTTGTGGAGTTTGAGTATGAGGACGGGAGCAGGGTATTGAGTCAGTGCAGGCATATTCCGGATTGCATGAACAGGGTTTCTGAAGCCTTTCATGGGACCTCAGGCACGGCTCCCTCGCCGGGAGAGCTTTACAGCGCCTCGGGCGAGACCATTCTTAAGCACAATGACAAGGGCGATCCAAACCCTTACCAAGTGGAGCATGACGAGTTGTTTGCAGCTATTAATGCAGGAAAGTTCAAGTACGCGGATGCGGAGAACGGAGCTGTCGCGACCATGAGTTCCATTCTAGGGCGAATGGCCACTTATTCGGGTAAGGTGATCACGTGGGATGAGGCTATGGCTAGTGAGTTGGATCTCATGCCACAAACTTATGCCTGGGATGCAGATCCCCCGGTTCTACCGGATGCTGATGGTTTTTACCCGATCCCAACGCCAGGAGTTACCAAGGCGTTGTAGGAGCTTGGCCAGACGACTTATTGAGCACCTACACGAAACGTTGGGCTTTTGGCTTCGCCGCATTCGTGAGGACTCATTTCCTGAGTTCTGCAAGCATTTGAGGGGCCGGTTGAGGTAGACAATTCCTACTTCGGAGGTCTGGAGGAAACGTGCAAGAGGATCAGAAACTCCACGCCGGAAGTGGAACGGTTGGTAAATCTGTGGCTTACACGTGTCCATATCCCGGGCAAGATTCTGCTCGACTTCTAGGGATGGTAAAAGCAATCATGACTTTTCTTTTCATATTCGTCAAGCCCCTTCATCCTTATGGAGTCTTTCACCATCCTCTTTGCCAAAGCCATACTGGGTTATATGATAGGGACCAGATGATAGGTGGCAAGGAGGCGCTCTCTAATTTCCAATGCTCCCTTATCCATTTCGCTTGGATCTCCCATTGCGAACACCTCCCAAGTAAGCGCCAATATCGTTTCAAACGTATCCTTCAGGTCTTCAAAAGATTCCTCTGAGAGTGACGCTTCCAGATCTCCAGAATCAATAGTTAGATATTGACCGCATTCGGACTTTCTCACATCTAGTCTAGTTGGTTCGTTCCTTATGAGTTTATGTTCCTCTTCAAAAGGAATCTCGTGAACTCGGATTTTTAGTGAATCCGTTGAGACCCAAATAGCGTGTCCAACGACAATTAAAACTACAGTTGACGACAGTTAAAATTAGTGTTTTTCA
>JAPPGC010000048.1 GCA_028875125.1 Bacteroidota bacterium
CATACCCTAATTTTAATTGTCGTCATACCGTAATTTTAACTGTCGCTAGATAGGCCGTCGGGGTCAACACCAAGGTATTTCAAAATGTTTCAATTGTAACCCTACACCAAAGGCCTAGACCAAAATCCGGCGTTTTGAAGCGGAACGCTGATTTTCCTGGTCAGGATAAGAATGCCGCAACCTACTAGATGAACCCTCCAAAATTGGGAGAGCTATAACAAAAACTGTAATTCCAGGAAATTCACGAAGCAAAAAACAACCTGCTAAATTGGTTCATCGGTGTGGGAGTCACCTGATCACTTCTGCTGATGTCCTCGAACTCTTGACAAACATTTTCGGTTGGGGTATTGCTGGTGAATCGTAAATCCGATGAGGAGCAATTCGCCGAGATCGTTGCGGTCTTGAATCCCTTTATTCGGCAATTCAGATTGCCACACTGCGATCGTACGAACGAGTACGGACACGGGCTACACAAGCCCCTATATCTTATCCTCGATGCTTACAGAGATCGTTCTGACCCACGAAGCTACCATCCATTCAATGCTCCTACAAATCACAGAATCGTTTTCAACATTCGTGCTACAGAACTGACCTCACTTCGAATCGGTTCAGTGCACTACATCGAGCAGGATGAATAACACGCCCTACCCCCTATTGTTCTACTATATCGTAATCATGATTGGGCACGATATCAAAAATTATGCTACCACTTGCTGTATCTACTTCAAATGGAATTTCCGAACCAAGGGTTTGATCAATCACGACCAACTCTGCATTATCATCCCACTTCCGGTAGCTGATCAAGGACTGAGCAACCCCATCAGGGTAGTTGAAAGAAAACAACGTCTTCCTTCTGGAAACAGGGTATACTCTGGCCTTCAATGGCAAATCATCTGCTTCCCTCAGCACGATTATTCCTTGGCCTCCTATAAAGCAAGGAGGAGCATCCAGAGGTGCTTCAAACTCCTTCAACGTGAGAGGCCCTTCATATCTTTTGCCGATATCACAATGATACCAGTCCCCATCAGGAAGATATACGTCCATTGTACCTGCATTGATGTTCTTCAATAAAGGAGCCGCCATCAAGGATTCTCCAATCATCCACTGATAATTGTTATGATTTACAGCACTCTGATCGTCTGGGAATGCAATACTTAAGGGGGTAAGTGTAGTGGGATAGCCAGATTGATATCCTTTCAATGCCTCGCTGTAGATGTAAGGAGCTATCTCAAAATGGAATCTCGAGACACCCTTAAATATCTCCTTTTTCTCTTCGGGCCACATATCTGGAAAAGTACCAACAGAAAATCCAGAAGTCAATGAGAGTAACCAAGCATGCCGAATATTCTTGTCAATGTCTGCCAGGTTATGCATATTGTGGGTCCCAGCCACATCCGAGTAGACATTCGGAAAACCCGAGGCCGCATACTGCATATAGTTGATAGGAATCCTCCCTGCTAACTCATCCACAGTCGAGTCATTGATCCGCACAAGGGTACCCGGAGACACGAATTCACCATTTCGGGCAATCACATGTCCACCTTGATTTGCGATTTCGGAAATTGGACGGTTGTAGATATATGTTAAGGTGTCAATATCCATCATGGTATCTTCTTTAATTCCGTCAATCTCCCATTTAGAATACTGTCGCTGGAACCATTGTGCGGCACCTGGAGCATTTCCGTTCAATAAGTTGCTCGGAACGATAGGAAAAATGTCCGACGTGATATTCATGACTTCACCTTCGCCCGTCAATATCAATAATCCTTTTTCCTTTGCCTCGGAGGTCAGGTTATTTCCCGTAAATGACCTGACATCCAGATTCCTGTCACGCTCGCTGGTTTCAGGATAATACGGCCCTCCCTCTGGGATGAAGTTTGTCCGCAAACCGATCATCCAATAAATATCTCTGGCGTGCATCCATTCCTTTAGCGCGGAGGCATCTGAGAATTCTTCTCCCCATCTCCCGAAGCTTGTTGTCGTATCTCCCTCAACCCAAAACCCAGATCCAGTAACCGCCCATCGGATCGGGTATCCATTTTCATGAAATTTCTGCAGGATTTCCTGAACCGTAAATTGATTGGTGTTCCACCCAAGAGCATCCCAAGATTCCCAGCCTACCTCGAACAGTCGAAATTTTGGCCTTACATCTTGATACCCTTGCTCTTCCCGTACTTTCTTGTAATTGGAATAGATGGTCTTAGGGTCTCCCAGAAAGTAATAAAACGTGGCTTCGCCTTGTTTCGTGACCGTCATCAGGTATTCATCTTCGTCAATTTTAACCGTCTTTTTGCTTTTGCCAAAAAAGACTCCCGCTATATCATTCTGAGGAAAAATTGCGAACGTGCTCACCCAGCGCCTGCCTGCACCGTCATTTTGCATCACATATACATCTTGATTGTTGTCAGCGATATTAAAGGACTCGTTGAATGCAGCTGCGTCTCCCAAGCCGTGAGCATTTGCCATCCCCCCCAGAGCAAGTGAGATGTCGGTGTTTGATGGTTGGAGCGGCAGGATTGAGACAGAAACTATATTCTCTTCCAAGGAGATTGAAACTTGAGCCTGCTCGCCTCTTGCATTGGTGATCAGAAAACGCCTCTCCGGATTACCAATTGGCCCAATCCTCTCCGATGAGACCGTTGGGCTTCCTGAAAGGAAAATGCCAGACCGTGCATTTTCTGGTACAATACGGTTTCCGTTTTTCCAAAAGGAAAATGAGAAATTATCTTCACTAATTCGCATGTCGTACGATGGACCAAAAACTACGTATTGCTCTTGCCCCCCATTAAAACTGTCTTGATAAATTCCGAACGAATGCGTCCATATCCCTCCATTCAAGAGAAGGGTTGCCCAGATAGCTTTCTTTAAAACTGCTTTGCAAGACATCAAGGTAGCAACGAAATGTCAGTCAGAGATGAGGTAACCAGCCCCCTCCTACAATTCAGATCAGACTCATCTAACCCGATTTAGCCTGTGGGGTAATCCATCGTAGATGAAACTCAAACTGAATTTACGGGCCCTTGGAGTCAGCAAGTGAACGCTCCTCGCCGAGCAGCGTCGCCAATGCCGGGTGCTGATGGCAAACATAAACGTTCCGTATTACGCAAAACTGTCAGCATCCTGTTCCAAAAATGATCGGTCTCGAATTCAAAATTTCGGTTAAACAATATTATCCTCTTCTGCTACATTCCCCAACTTACGCCACGCAATAAGTATCTATTCCCGACCCGATAGACCAGCTTGGTGATCCAAGATTGTATGCATGCGTTGAAGGGCGGTTGTTCCATAGTTGGTAAGATGGCAATCGTGCTGGCATTCAGTGGCGGGCTGGACACATCTTTTTGTGTGCCGTACCTGCGTGAGAAATATACAGAAGAGGTATTCACAGTAACTGTGGATACAAGTGCCTCAGTGGAGAAAGAGGTCCTCCAGGCTCGCTCAAGAGAATTGGGAGCAAAAGAGCATTTTCACATTGATGCCCGCACGGCGCTATATGAGGATCATCTCAAATTCCTGATCATGGGCAATGTCTTGCGTGGAGGTGTCTATCCGCTCTGTGTTGGTGCGGAACGTGTAGTGCAGGCCCGTGAGGTTGTCAGGATTGCTCGTCAGATTGGTGCGCGTGCAATTGCACATGGCTCGACAGGGGCCGGAAACGACCAATTCAGGTTTGATTCCGTAATTCAGCTACTGGCCGACGATATGGATCTCATCACACCTATTCGTGACGAAGGCCTCACTCGACAGTACACCACTGCGTTTCTGCGCGAACGCGGTTTCCCTGTGCCTGATAAAACTACCCAATACTCAATAAATGATGGACTTTGGGGAATAACCATCGGTGGCCAAGAAACCCTTGATACCATTGAACCATTACCGGATGAAGCATATCCGAATACTATGCCTCCAAGTAAAGCCCCAAACTCAGGAACTGACGTTCATATTCAATTTGAAGAGGGATTACCCACAGCACTCGATGGGCATCCTATGGAGCCTGTCCAATTGATCACTGAACTAGCTAATATTGGTGCGAATCACGGAATAGGTCGAGATATTCATGTGGGAGACACTATACTGGGACTTAAAGGGCGGATAGGTTTTGAAGCCCCCGCTCCACTCATTTTGATAACCGCACACAGAGAACTGGAAAAACTAGTACTCACCAAATGGCAGCGGTATCATAAAGATCAACTGAGCGATTTTTACGGGATGCTTCTCCACGAAGGTCAACACTTTGATCCCGTCATGCGAGATATTGAGGCCTTCCTGATATCTTCTCAGCACGTCGTCACGGGCTCTGTGTTCGCACGACTCCGTAAAGGGATGATTTCTGTGCAGAGCTGCAATAGTCCGTATTCAATGTTTGATACCGGAATCGCAACCTATGGTGAAGAGACTGCTCTCTGGGATGGTCGTGATGCTCGCAGCTTCTGCATGCTCAACGGACTCCAGGCTTATCTAGCACACAAGGCGCGCTCGAAACAATGATACGTACGGCTATCTTGCATGGCGGTGGATATGTCGGCCGTGAGTTGATCCAACTGCTCCTTAAACATCCTCGTGCATCACTTGATGGTGTGACCAGCCGGACCTACGCTGGAGCCCCACTGGATACCCCACATCCAGCGTTGCGAGGACAGCATAATCTTGACTTCACTGACCCATCAGAACTCAACCATACTGAATTCGATGTAGTGTTTGTGGCTGCTGAACACGGAAAAGGAGCTGCGAATGTAAAGAGCTTACTTGACGGGGGATATACAGGAGATATCATTGACATGAGCTCTGACTTCAGGTTCTCGAATGTAGATACCTATGAGTCCCAATTCAAGATACAGCATCCGGTACCCGAACTGATACGTGAATTTTCATACGGACAGCCGGAAATCTTTGCCCCCTACCCTTCACGCTATATAGCAAATCCAGGTTGTTTTTCGACCGGCATGCTCCTGTCAGTCTGGCCCTTGCATCTGAATTGCACGGAGATTAATGCTTCAATCACGGCTATTACCGGGGCCTCGGGCTCAGGTATTCGTCCTAAGCCAACAACCCATTTTCCTGATAGAGATGGCAATGTCCGTGCCTACAAAGTGCTCAATCATCAGCACTTGTTTGAAATCTCTCAGTTTTTGAAACCTGGCATATCCTTGGCAATGGTACCTGTTTCTGGGCCATGGACACGGGGAATTTGGGGCACTGTCCAGCTAAAATCTCCTGCATCGAGAGCTGAGATCGCGGGATGGTTCAGTGAGGCCTACGGGGATCATAATCTCATTCGGCTTTGGCCGGATGCGCTCCCGGAATTACGGTATGTCGTTGGGTCACCGTACTGTGATATAGGATGGATCGTGCGTGGGAAGCATCTCGTTATTGGATTTGCGCTTGATAATATGCTCCGAGGTGCGGCTTCTCAAGCGATACAAAACATGAACGTTTTAATGAATTGGCCAAACGAAACGGGCCTGGTCCCGGAGGCTAAAAGTTAGTGAATACGCAAGCAATCTTACGTGATGAGGATACATTTCTCATCCCGACCTACAAGAAGATGCCCGTCGCACTCGTCCGTGGTGAAGGGTGCTATGTTTGGGATAGTGAAGGAAAGCGGTATTTGGATTTCTACGGCGGTCACTGCGTTACACCGCTAGGTCATTGCCCACCCAGGGTTGTTGACGCGATAAAACAACAAAGCGAACGACTGCTTTTCTATTCTAACGTTGTTTATAGCGATGTTCGCGCTCGCGCCTCCCGGCTCCTCGCAGAAATGGCCCCGCTCAAGCGAATATTTTTTTGCAACTCGGGCACGGAGGCCATCGAAACAGCATTGAAGATTGCCCGCAAATTCACCGGTCGCAGTGAAGTGGTTTCTATGATTGGTGCCTTCCACGGGCGCACTCTTGGAAGTTTGGCTACTACCTGGAATCCAGGCTACAGGGCTCCTTTCGAAAAAGTCCTGGCCAGTTCCCATTTTCTGCCAATTGGAGATCTGGCTGCCGCAGAATCGTTTTTGACTCAAAACAACGATACAGCAGCTGTACTTATTGAACCTGTTCAGAGTATCGCAGGAATGGTGAGTGCCCCCGACGAATACTTCCAGGGTCTACGAAAACTGTGTGATAGCACCGGTACGCTGCTGATTTTTGATGAAGTGCAAACTGGTATTGGGCGTACGGGCACCTTTAGTATAAGCGAGCAATTCGGCATTGTGCCGGATATGATTACGCTCGCCAAAAGCTTGGGGTCTGGTATTCCAGTGGGTGCGACACTGTTGAGCCAAACTCTTTCAGATGAAGTGCAATATGGCGATCAGGGATCGACATTTGGTGGAGGAATGATTGCCATGAGTGCAGTGGAGGCAACACTCCGGTCTATTCGTGCGGACAGTCTCATGGACAGGGCCCCAATAATATTTGACACCATCACGGACGCCTTACAGCCATTTGCTTTGGAGATGCGAGGACATGGCTGCCTGATTGGTGTACGGATTAAACCCAAGGTGAGCACAATCTTGCCCGCTCTCCGTGAGCACGGTGTGTTGGCTGGGGGCAGTGCAGACCCGCATGTGATGCGCCTCATGCCCCCATTGATTGCGGATGAAGAACACATTGCCAAATTTGCCGAAGCATTTAGAATCGTAGTAGAGGATGATCAAAACTGACCCCAAACTAAAGCACCTGTTTGACTGGCACGTTGAAAGTGACTCGACGTGGTACGAGCAGTTGAGTCGTACGAGATATCACTATAGGAATCCAAGCCCGCCACCAAGGCCAGATGCTTTTCGCAGCATCGGACTAGTCTTTTTCAACTCCTCTCTTCGTACACGCACTTCCATGGAAGTGGCCGCTGCACGACTTGGTGCGCATGCCTCAACCATTATCCCAGGATCTGGCGTATGGGGTATGGAATGGAGGGATGGTGTCCGTATGGACGGTAAGGCCGTTGAGCATATCAGGGAGGCGATCGGTGTACTGTCGCGGTACTATGATGCCTTAGGAGTTCGTTTGTTTGCCACGGGGACCGATTACGCACTTGATCAAAGCGAGTCACGGTTCAAGAAAATTCTTGAGACCGCTACTGTCCCGGTAATCAACCTGGAATCCGCGCTTTATCACCCCTGCCAAGCCTTGGCTGATGCTGCGACCATTTACGAACACTTCAGAGATGAGGTGAAGGGTCGACGCTTTGTCCTTTCATGGGCCTGGCATCCGCGTGCACTACCTCAAGCTGTTCCCAACTCCGCCCTTCTGATGGCAGCCCGACTAGGTATGCAAGTGACCATCGCACGACCAAAAGGATTCGAACTGACTCCTGAGATCATGAAACTTGCCAACTCATATGCGTCACAGAACGGAACGTCGATAGCCCAGACAGACCATCAAGATGTAGCTTGCAAAGGTGCTGATGTGATATACGCAAAAGCCTGGAGTAGTAACATGAGGTATGATAACCCTAATGCAGAAGCTGGATTAAGGAATCACTATCAGGACTGGCGTATACGCAAAAGGCATCTTGGAAAAGCTGTTTTTTTGCACTGTTTGCCCGCGCGCCGAGGGGTTGTAGTTGATGATGCAGTACTTAATAGTTCACAGGCGATTCATTTGCTGCAGGCAGAATTCAGGCTGTACGCGCAGATGGCCATTCTGGAACGAACCTGGAATTTGCTATGAGAGCTCCAGTCGTCATCAAAATTGGTGGCGGTACACTCGATCACCTGGATCTTTTTTGGGGTCAGCTCAAATTGATTAAGCCTCCGCCCATAATTATCCATGGAGGCGGTGTACAATCTTCTATCTTAGCAAACCGCTTGGGGCATACACCTCGGGTTATAGACGGACGGCGGGTAACCGGAGATCTGGACCTAAGTATTGCTGAGTGGACCATGCGGGGCGCCATAAATGTAAGCCTGGTTGCAGAGGCCAATGCTCGTGAACTCAGAGCTGTTGGGCTCAGCGGGGTGGATGGTTCCATACTAAATGTTCGCCGGCGTGAACCATGGTTGATTGATGATGAAATGGTCGACTTTGGATGGGTCGGCGAAATAGTGTCAGTAGACACAACCCTGATTGAGATCGTATCCAATGCTGGATTCATTCCGATCATAGCTCCACTCGGCGTTGATGCGTCTGGGCAACGATACAACGTCAATGCAGATACAGTGGCGGGGGCACTTGCTATTGCCACTCAAGCGAAGGAATTATTACTAGTAACAGATACCGGCGGAGTACTAAAGGACCCGGTCGATCCAGAATCAATACTAAGAACGTGTACGCCTATTGACGAGGCTGCAGGTATCGACCAGGGCTGGATCACTGGAGGAATGCTGGTAAAACTGAAAATCGCGCGAGAAGCGCTTGCTTCGGGTGTTTCCAGTGTATGGATACTGGGAGCAGATGACTTACTAAAAAGACAGAACGCTACTTCAGTCCTAACAGATTGATAATGAATGAAAGGAATGTGCTGGACCTGCTGAGTTCAATGATCAGATTCCCATCATTGAGTGGAGGGGAAGACGAGATATGCGCATACATGCAATCCTACGTAGATGCTGCAGGCATTCAATCCCGACGGTTTGGGAACAGCCTTTATTTTTGGATAGGCTCTGGGGCAAACAAGTTGCTCCTGGCTTCTCACCTTGATGTAGTTCCTCCGTCCTCTGGACACCCTTATCCTCCATTCGATGCTGCCGAGGTGAACGGCCGTATCTACGGCAGAGGAGCGTCTGATGCCAAGGCATCGGGTGCTGCCATGACTTCTGCTCTACTAGAGTTGGCGGCTGAAAACTGGCATCCAGAAAATGGGCAAGTTATTGTTGCTTTGACTGAATGTGAGGAAACCCATTATGAAAAAAATGGGCTGAGGAGATTATTGAAGGACCATTTACCTCGCCCTCAGGCTGCACTAATTGGCGAGCCAACCAGCCTGATTCCCACTATTGCTCAGAAAGGGCTACTCGTATTACGACTTGATGCTAAGGGAAAAAGCGCGCATGCTGCACGTCATGCCCTTGGAGAAAACGCTATTCTACAGACAGTTCGAGATATTCAACAGTTGTCTGCGATCACGTTTGACCGGGTTCACCCTGTTCTGGGACCTACCAGTTTGAACGTCACAACTATCCAAGGAGGGACGGCCCGAAATGTTATCCCCGATCAGTGTACAATCTTTCTGGATATTCGAAGTACACCGTCCTATACACACGAAGAGATCGTCGCCAAAATCAGACAAGCTGTTGCTTCAGAGGTGACCGTTCATAGCGATCGTATCGTACCGGTGTCCACTAAGACCAATGAAAACATTGTTGATGCCTGCTTGGAAGCACTGCCGGGAACTGAACCCGCAGGTTCCCCGACTGCAAGCGACTGGGTTTTTCTGAAAGATGTTCCCACTGTAAAGATTGGTCCTGGCCACAGTGAGTTATCCCATACGGCGGAGGAATGCGTGGATACGTCTGAAGTTATGCGGGCAGTTGATTTCTATAAGTCTGCGGTGAAGGGGTATTTTGAACACTCGCGCATGGTTTGACCACCCCCATTCGATAGGCCAATCCCACAGGGCGGGGGCAAGTATATACTAACCAAGTTTTCGACTCGCAGAGCCGCACTCACATCCAAGGCGCAGCGTGTAAATTTGCTATGCTTCTGCTGCTTCCAGAGCCTTAGCAGGCTCAGAATTCATGAGGTAGTAGCGCACGCCATCAGTCAGCGCCTGCCAGCTGGCTTCCAATATGTTGGGCGAAACTCCTACCGTGTGCCAAATAGCCTTACCACTAATATCATGGTGCTCAATCAAAACGCGCACCGAGGCTGCCGTAGCGTCTTCCGGCCTTAGGACACGTACTTTGTAGTCTGCAAGCCGTACGGATTCCAAGCGAGGATAAAAACGACAGAGCGCTCTTTTGAGAGCATTCGACAAAGCGTCTACTGGACCGACTCCCTCACTCACTGCAAGCTCCCGATGTTCGCCAACAAAAATGGCAACCGTAGCCTCCGACCACTCAGATCCATGTTCATTTTGTTCACTATGTACCCGAAGACGATCCAATTTGAACATCTCCGTATTCTCGCCTCGTATCGTGCGCAAGAGTAATTCAAAAGACGCTTCCGCCCCCTGAAATTCGTACCCGAGATGTTCAAGCTCCTTGATGCGCTGCACCGCAAGCCGGGCCTCATCGCGCCCATCTAGTGGTATGCCCAATTCCTGTGCCTTGTAACGCACGTTTGACTGACCCGACAAGTCCGAAACCAGCACGCGTCGCTTGTTTCCTACCAACTCAGGATCCATATGCTCATACGCACGCGGTTTCTTCATGACTGCGGATACGTGTATGCCTCCCTTGTGTGCAAAGGCACTGCGACCAACAAATGGAGCACGGTCAATCGGCAGCATATTGCATATCTCGTAAACGAACTGGCTGAGATCCGCCAGTGAACTCAACTGCTCCTCAGAGACACAAGCATAGCCCAGCTTGTGCTGAAGACACGCTATAACGGTGCACAGGTCCGCGTTTCCCGTGCGCTCACCAATCCCATTGATCGTACCCTGAACGTGGCGTGCTCCCGCCTCTACGGCAGCAATTGTATTTGCTGTTCCAAGGCCACTGTCATTGTGTGCATGGATACCTATAACGCAATTATCAATCTTAGAGCAAACCTGCTCAGTGATTCGCTGAACCTCTGTCGGCATGGTACCCCCATTCGTGTCACATAAGACCAGAACGTCTGCACCAGCCACTAAAGCGGCGTTAAGTGTGGTTAATGCATATTCGGGATCATCCTTGTAACCGTCAAAAAAATGCTCTGCATCGTAAATCACCCGGCGGTCATGTGATGCTAACCATTCCACTGATCCGAAAATCATGTCCAGATTTTCGTCCGGCAACACATTGAGTGCATGCTGAACGTGCAAAAGCCAGCTTTTCCCAAATATGGACACCGTATCAGTGCCCGCCGCTACCATCGCCCGTAAATTGGGATCCTGATCCGGAGCGTTCCGAGGATGACGGGTTGATCCGAAAGCACAAATGCTTGCCTGTTGCCAATTTTCCTTCTTGACCAACTCAAAGAATTCCTGATCTTTCGGGTTCGATCCAGGCCAACCCCCTTCAATGATACCGACACCAAAAAAATCAAGCCTGTGTGCAATCCGGACTTTGTCAGTGACCGATAACGTTACATGCTCGCCTTGTGTACCGTCGCGAAGAGTAGTATCAAATAATTCAATGTTTTTCATCAGACAAGGCGATCAGGCCGTTTTTTCTTGCATATTCAAATACGTTGCCTGCGCTGAGAATTTCTGCTACGTCTCCAAGTGGCTTAAGCAAATACTCTTTGCCGGTTGTATGATTGGTTAGTTGTCCTAAACGGGTATCCAATTCAAGATCATCTCCCGTACATACTTGATCATTTATCTTTTCGATAGCTTCAAAAGGAACAACAAAGCCGCCATCAATCGTATTCCGGTAAAATATGCGTGCGTAACTTTCGGCTATTACAACTTTAGCCCCTGCTTCGGTCAATGCAAATGGTGCGTGCTCACGGGAAGAGCCACATCCAAAATTTATCCCGCCTATGACAAAAGTGAATTTGCTTTCGTACTTGTCTGGTTCAGTAAATGGTATATGGCCTTCGGGGAGTCCCTGTACCTGCACCGGTACACCGCTCATAGCGAATCGGCCATACATGCGTCGTTCTTCGGGCTTTGTTAGACTGTAGACAAGATGCTCCGCGGGAATGATCTGATCTGTGTCAATCGCGTCGCCCACTACATAAGCTAAACCGCGAATATTGGATTCCATAACTTTTGATTATATAGTCTATACAAAAACCTCACGTGGATCGGTAATCACACCGTTAAGCGCACTTGCTGCCACCGTGAGAGGAGATGCGAGGTAAACTGAGGCCTGTTTGGATCCCATACGTCCAGGGAAATTTCGGTTGGTTGTAGAAATAACCACCTCGCTTCCCTGCATGCGTCCAAATGTGTCTGGTGGCCCTCCTAAGCATGCCGCACAACTTGCCTGACCCATCTTACATCCGGCCTCAACAAATACATCCCACAAGGTAGTACCATCGAGTGTGGTTGTACGAAGAGCGTTACTAATCTCAGTTGTCGCAGGCACGATATAAGTATCGATAACCACTTCCTGCCCCTTCATGACCTGAGCTGCTGCCTGGAAATCCTCCAGTTTACCCCCGGTACAACTACCAACATAAGCACGATCCAGACGCGTACCAGCAACTTCTACAACGCTGGCACGGTTGTCTGGCCGATGGGGCTTAGCGACAACCGGCTCCAGCGTGGAGACATCGTACCTGTATTCAGAATGGAATCGTGCATCTTCGTCACTGTAAACACATTCAAAGGGAGCATCTGTGCGAGCGCGGACGTACTCAATCGTTGTCTCGTCGGGCCCGATAATTCCATTCTTGCCCCCGGCCTCAATGGCCATATTCGTCAATGTCATTCGTTCCTGCATGGATAGAGAGTACACTGACTCTCCATCAAATTCCATGGCTCGGTAAGTGGCACCGTCACAACCGATATCCCCGATCACGGCGAGAATAAGATCCTTTGCCATCAAGTACGGGGGTAGTACACCCTCAATGATGAAGCGCATAGTTTCTGGTACGCGCAACCAGATCTTACCCGTTCCCATAATCAGCGCCGCGTCCGTATTCCCCACTCCTGTCGAAAACATACCAAAAGCCCCGGAGGTACAGGTGTGACTGTCGGTACCTATCAGCAATGATCCCGGGCGATTGAAGCCCTCTTCGGCAAGTGCCATATGGCAAACACCTTTATAGCGTGGCGTTCCTACATCATAATAATGAGGTAGATTATGTTCTTCCGCAAACGCCCGTAGCAACCGAACATTGCGATTTGCATGATGATTCTGAGTGAAGATGTAATGGTCAGGGAGTATCACCAGCTTTTCTGGATCCCAGACCTTTGCATCTTCTCCAAACTCGCGTTTGAAAATATCAATGGTTGGCGGACCACACACATCATGTGTCATCAGGATATCCACATCTACCCAGACACTCTCGCCTGGTACAACCCTGCTTCGACCACAATGTCGTGCAATTACTTTTTCTGTGATTGTCATCAAATTTAACCTCCGTCGCTATCAAACGACTGCATAATTCCATCAGATACGAACTCTTCCTCGCTATTTGCTCTGAAGTTCTCCAGCTGATTAAGCGCTTGTATGTACGCGTTGGCAGAGGCCTGGAGTACATCAGTATGGCGTGCCACGCCCCGGAAGAGTGCCCCGTTTTCGCTGATTAGGACGCTCACTTCTCCCATTGCGTCTTTTCCTTCGCCTACGGATCGAATACCGTAGGAAACTAATCCATGATGACTGCCCGCTGCCATATCAATGGCGTTGTAAATGGCGGCAACTGGTCCATCTCCATCTGCTGTTTTGCGGCAGGATGTATCCGAAGAGCTGTGATACAGCAGAACTTCGGCCCTTGCTGTTCGCCCCGTGCCGGAAATAATCGACAAATGCTCCAGGCGGTAATGAGCCGAGGCTCCCCCTCCCTTCGCTTCCTGTACCAGCGCTACGAGGTCCTCATCAAAGATCTCTTTCTTCTCGTCAGCAAGCTCAACAAATTTCTGATATAGCTTATCTCTGCGCTCCTCCCCCACAAAAAATCCCAGTTTCTCCAGGCGACTAAAGAGTCCGTGCCTGCCTGAATGTCGACCAAGGCGAATGGCCTCAGGGCTTTGCCCCACATCCTCCGCCCGCATGATTTCATACGTCTCACGGCTCTTAAGAACGCCATGCTGGTGGATACCGGCTTCATGACTGAAAGCATTTGACCCTACTATCGCCTTGTTCGGAGGTACAGGAAATCCGGTAGCCCTCGAAACCATTTTACTGGTTTCTGAGAGCAGCGTAGTATCAACGCCTGTATGGGTTCCGAAGTGTTGTCTCCGCACATTGAGTGCCATGACGATTTCCTCAAGTGAGGCGTTTCCTGCTCGTTCTCCGATACCGTTAATTGTACACTCAACCTGACGTGCACCCGCCAGAACTCCCGCCAGAGAATTTGCGACCGCCAACCCCAGATCGTCATGACAATGTACGGACAAGATGATGCTGTCCATGTCCATACATCGCTGCCGTACGGTGTCAAACAGGGCGGCATACTCCTTGGGGACGCAGTACCCCGTGGTATCTGGAATGTTGATAGTCGTGGCACCTGCTGCGACAGCCACATCAATCACTTTTACCAAATAAGTTATATCTGTACGCCCAGCGTCTTCTGCACTGAACTCAACATCACTCGTAATTGAGCATGCCTGCCGCACCGCACGATCAACCATTTCGAGAACGGACTCTCGCTTTGCTTCAATCGTTCGTCCATACTTATCAGCTCCAAACTTTGCCGCCAAGTGAATATCGCTGGTGCCAATAAACGTATGAATTCTCGCGTTGGCACTCGTTTGCAATGCTTCCCCGGCGGCGTCAATGTCTGCTTCAATCGTCCGTGCAAGGGCTGCTATCACTGGACCCTCCACTTCCTGTCCGATGCGTTGCACCGCTTCAAACTGCGCAGGCGAAGAAATTGGAAACCCCGCCTCAATAATATCAACCTTCAGTCTGGCAAGTTGCTGCGCGATCCGAATCTTTTCCTCGACATTCATCGAAGCGCCAGGGGCCTGTTCGCCGTCGCGTAACGTAGTTTCGAATATCAGTACTTTATCCTCAGCCATTTAACCAATCTGTTGGTCTACCGTACAGGCACAGTCGGAGCTAATTCGAATGCATGCGAAAGCACTGCATCAGCGAATTCTGAAGTTGAAGCTGTTCCACCCAGATCTCTAGTAAGCACCGCCTCGCTCAGTGTCTTAACAATGCCACCCTGAAGACGTGATCCAGCTTCCATTTCCCCCAGCCCCTGGAGTAGCATCACTGTACTAAGCAGTGCCCCGGCAGGGTTCGCCCATCCCTTGCCGGCTATGTCAGGAGCACTGCCATGAACGGGTTCGTACAGGTTGACTAGTCCACCGATACTCGCCGAGGGCAAAATACCGAGAGAACCAGGGAGAGTACCTGCCAGATCACTGAGTATATCTCCAAACAGGTTGCCGGTCAAAATCACGTCAAAATGAGACGGGTTAAGAATAAGCTGAATTGCGGCGTTATCTATGTACAGATGTTCAAGTTCTACATTTGGGAATTCCGATTCATGAATCTCGGTTATAACACTACGCCAAAGTTGCGATACCTCAAGAACATTAGCCTTATCTACAGAGGTGAGATGCCCTCGCCGTTTTTCCGCGATGCCGAACCCCATTCTTGCAATACGCTCAATCTCACTCCTGGTATAGACCATACAATTTGTCGCAATGTCGTCTGCACTGCTTCGAGGTTCCCCGAAGTAGATCCCGCCAGTAAGCTCACGCACGATTAGAAGGTCCGTACCGCTTACTCGTTCAGGCCGCAAGGGCGAAGCCCCTACAAGACTCTCGTGTACGATGACGGGGCGCAAGTTAGCGTATCCCCCCAAGGCCTTACGTAAGGCAAGCAAGGCTGCCTCACACCTTCGATCTCCGGTTTCGTGGTCCCATTTAGGACCACCGATCGCACCTAGAAATATTGCGTCGGCAGCTAAACAGGCCTCTCGTGTTGCATCGGGGAAAGGCATGTCGAACTTCTCGAGCGCTGTGCCACCTATTGGCCAGTGTTCCAGTTCAATCTCAAAATCAAAGGCCTGGGCAGCAGCAACCATAGCCTTTTCCGCTTCCCTGGTAACCTCTGGCCCAATACCGTCACCCGGGAGCATTGCAATCTTATATCCGGGCATTAAGCTGCCTTGGCAGTTTCTACTGTATCGGTACTCTTTCTAAGCCAAGCCATCATCTTACGCAGTCGCTTGCCTACTTTTTCTACCGGGTGTGCTGCAGTTCTATCTCGATAAGCCTGAAATGCTGACTGCCCTCCTTCGCATTCGGCAATCCATTCACGTGCAAAGTCACCGGATTGAATTTCGTCAAGGATACGCCTCATTTCCTCCTTCACCTGAGGACCAATAACACGCTGTCCACGAGAATAGTTACCATACTCCGCCGTATCACTGATGGAGTAGTTCATATACGAAAGCCCCCCCTCATAGTAGAGGTCTACAATGAGTTTCAGCTCATGGAGCACCTCAAAGTAAGCCAGTTCCTCAGGGTATCCTGCTTCAACCAGTGTTTCAAATCCTGCCTGAATTAAGGCCTGTGATCCTCCACACAAGACTGCCTGCTCTCCAAAGAGGTCGGTTTCCGTTTCGTCCTTGAAGTTGGTTTCGATCACGCCTGCGCGTGTACCCCCAATTGCATCAGCGTAGCTGATCGCGAGATCAAGGGCTGTGCCGGTAGCGTCCTGTGCCACTGCCACAAGGCAAGGGGTGCCTTTGCCTTCTTCGAAAGTACGGCGAACAAGATGTCCTGGGCCTTTGGGCGCTACCATAAAGACATCCACGCCTTCCGGTGCCTTGATCTGGTCGTAGTGCACATTAAACCCGTGGCCAAAGCCCAAAGCTTTGCCTGGTATCATGCAATCGGCAATCTCTGCTTCGTAAACCCGCTTTTGATCCTGATCCGGGATCAGAATCATGATTACATCTCCCCAGGCAGCAGCATCTGCGATGCTCATCACTCCAAGCCCCTTTGCACGGGCTTTGCCGGCAGATCTCGACCCGCCTCGTAGACCAACTCTGACAGTCGCCCCGCTGTCCTGTAAGTTCAGGGCGTGGGCATGTCCCTGGCTTCCATATCCGATCACCGCTACCTTTCTCCCAAGGATAATGCTGGGATCGGCGTTGTAGTGCACTTTCATGTATTACCAAATAAATGTGATTGATTGCAGATTATATGTCGCGCTGCATAGCTACGCGACCACTTCGAGCGACCTCGACTATATTGTGTGGTAACATCATGTCGATAAACGCATCAATCTTTTGAGAAGGACCGCGCAACTCAAAGGTCATTGTTTTTTTAGTGATGTCAACAACCTTGCCCCGAAAAATATCACTTACATCCAGGATTTCTGAGCGGGAATCCTTCGTATAGCACACTTTAAGCAGACACAACTCCCGCTCTACATAATCAGTTGTCGTGAGATCGGTAACTTCAATTGTGTCCACCAGACGACTCAACTGCCTCAAAACCTGGGCAATTATACGGCTGTTTCCAACTGTCGCTATGTTCATCCGGCTAACACTTGAATCCTCTGTGGGACCGACTGTAACACTGTCAATGTTGAATCCCCGTGCTGAGAACATATTGATAACACGTATGAATGCACCGATGGAATTCTCTACGAGAACCACGATCGTATGCTTTCGCGTCATTTCACTATCGTCAGGCTGAATGGGCTCACCGGCAGCCTTTTTGCGGATAATCTGCTGTGGTGTCAGTACAAGTGTGTCTGCCATCATCTTCGTATTCTCAATGCCTTGATTACTACACGAACGAGTTCGGTGTCATCCTATCGGTGATCATTTCCCCGGTTGCCGCACCAGCGGGCACCATCGGAAAGACCATTTCTTCTTTGGCCACCTGAAATTCCATGAGTGCAGGTCGGTCGGTCACCTTCCATGCCTCGTCAATAATCTGTCGACATTCTTCTGGAGTCGTTGCACGGAGGCCGACGCAGTGATTGGCCTCGGCCAGTTTCACGAAATCAGGGTTCGTATCTGAAAGATCAGTATGGCTGTACCGTTCCTTGTGGAAGAGCTCCTGCCATTGTCTTACCATACCCAGAAAGCGGTTGTTGATGACCGCGAGCTTCAGTGGAAGCTTATGAGCTGCCGCTACACTCATTTCCTGGGCATTCATTACAAAACCACCATCACCACTTATGCAGACCACCGGTCTGGACGAACCAATTTCACGCATGCCGAAAGCAGCTCCCATAGCTGCCGGCATACCAAATCCCATTGTACCCAGGCCGCCACTGGTAATGTGTGTCCGCGAATGCAGGAACCGGAAGTACTGCGCGGTCCACATTTGATGCTGACCAACATCCGTGATGACTACGGCATCGCCATTGGTTTTGTCACGCAGATTTTCGATGACACCCTGTGCGCGCAACTTCCCATCCTGTTCGTACTTCAGAGGACATTCTTGGCGCCAGACATCAATCTGTTTCAGCCATTCGGTTGTATCCTTCGGCTTGACCATCGGTCGCAGCTGTTCAAGTACATTTCGCACATTGCCCAGAATAGCGCAATCTGCAAAAACGTTTTTGGAGATACACGACTGATCAATCTCGATGTGAATAACTTTTGCATGAGGCGCCCACGAGTCCAACTTCCCGGTTACACGATCGTCGAACCGCGCACCCACAGCAATAATCAAGTCACAGTGCTGTATCGCTTGGTTCGCCCACCAGGTACCATGCATACCAAGCATTCGTAATGCAAGAGTATCGTCTTCGGGGAAAGCTCCAAGTCCATGCAGCGTAGTCGTTACCGGAATACCGGTATGCCTTGCAATATCTGTCAATAATTCCGAGGAATCGCTGTTAACGGCCCCACCTCCGACATAAAACAGTGGCCGTTCCGATTCTTCAATCATCTGTGCTGCGCGCTCCAGCTTCTCCACTCGCCCCTCTGCAGGTACCGCGTACCCCCGCATATTCACGGTTTCCGGGTACACGAAGGGGCCTTTGGCCAGCAAAACATCCTTCGGCAGATCGACCAGTACCGGACCAGGTCGCCCCGTCCGGGCAATATGGTAAGCTTCCTTGACTGTACGTGCCAAGTCGCTCACATCACGAACCAGATAACTATGCTTCGTTATTGAGCGGCTGATGCCAATAGCATCGCATTCCTGGAACGCATCGTTACCAATGAGACCTGTGGGAACTTGTCCGGTAAACACGACAATCGGTACCGAGTCCATGTAAGCGTCTGCGATACCCGTGACGGTGTTTGTAGCACCAGGCCCACTGGTAACCAGTACAGTCCCCACCTTTCCTGTTGCTTTTGCATAACCTTCCGCCGCATGTGTTCCTCCCTGTTCATGCCGAACTAAGATGTGCTCAAACTGGGGTTTTATCCTGTGCATCTCATCATACACATGGATAACAGCTCCCCCGGGATGTCCGAAGACAATCTTGACCCCCTCGGCCTCTAGGGACCGGAGCAGAATTTCGGCGCCAGACATGTGCTGGCCTTTGGTCGTCAGTTCTGGTCGAACTTTCGGAAGTGCATCACCAGTCACAACTGGTTGGACCTTCGTATGGACGTCGTATTTCATTAGTCTTAAGCTGAAACAAGTTAGCCTAACTGTTATGATACCACTTACTTGGCAAGATGTCCCTTACATCTGTACTATGCCACATAATACCTAGTCATACAAATCATTGACTCCCCAATCGCCCTTCTATTGAAAGATGTGGCGCTCATGCCTTAATACCGACCGAAAGAAGGATGTTTCTCACTGAAAAGAAAGTCAACGCATACCTCAAAGCCGAGAAACGATAAAGTTAGGGAAAAATATTCGATGCGGAAAGTCAACTGGTTGCCCCTTCGTCCTGCATTCGTCACAAAACCCTTCCACCACGATCCCTGAACTTGATACATTCGTACCATCTTTCCACCTGAGACCCGGTGACCGTAGTCCGGGATGCAATCATTAATCGTATGAATTGACCGGTATTCAAGATGGCGATGAATAATTGTCTGGAGACGCCAACTACATGAATTACTGTGTAATTCCGGCGTTTTCAAGCCTTTTGTACTTCGGTTCCAAATAATTAAACATCAGCCAATTCTGGCCCGTAGTAGCTGTGTCGAAGTCAGGAGAAGAATATGCTCCAAAACGGGTATCGCAGCCAATAGTGGACTGTCTAGCACTACGACAACCTGACGCAAGAAGGCACCTTGGTTATCATATATCCATATAGCTTGGGGCAGGATTACCCATACTTCCGGGCCTGCCACAGTGACACCTGTCACATCTTGCGTTGCTTTCAGGTTGCGCACATGCCCACCAAAGTAATCGTACACTTTAACCACACCAAGTGCACGATCTGCCACATAAAGCAGCGACGTACCCGTTGAAAGACTGATTGGCTCCACCAATTCGCCTGCTCCGGCACCAAATTCACCGATCCTCCGCTCTAATCTTCGACTGGAATCCCATTTAAGCACCTGTTGAGAAGACGCGTCAATGACAAACATTGCACCGGTTGAACCGACAGCAATGGATATCGGCCGCCCCAAAGCAGTTTTAAGCCCATCGTAAGGGTCAAGCCGAGGGGATCGCTCCAACTCAACGTTCACACTCCTGGGCACTCGAATAGACTCCAGATGCAGCAGTTCTTTAGAAAACCGCAAGAGATGACCATTCCCTGCGTCTGCAATAACCCATATCAATCCGTTACCCGAATCAACATCAGAAACCTCCCCAAATGCTCCTGCGCTCGTTCCGTCCAGACTTCCACGTATCCTGCCGTCTTGGCCAAGTTGGACTACCTCTGTCACCGTCGCAACATAGAGCAACCCCTCTGGGTCAATTTCAAGCGCCTGTGCTTCAGAAAAGTGCGCAACAACTTCAAATTTGGTACTGAGCGTATCCTGGGCGCTCGTGATTCCGGGGAACGTCGCCAATAGAACCAATAAGGATAACAGACGGTGCATTATAGACGCCCAAGCGCGCTGTGTCCAATATCCCGTCGCATATGTTTCCCATCGAACTGTATGAGATCCGCCGACTCATAGGCACGACTAACTGCTTCCCTCAACGTGGACGCCACCGCGGTTACTCCCAAAACACGTCCTCCCGCGGTAAGGATTTTTTGATCATCAGACTTTGTACCCGCATGAAATACAAGAGCACCGGGGATCTCCCTTGCAGCGTTCAGTCCACTAATGGGGTATCCCTTGTTGTACGAATCAGGATACCCACCACTGGCCAGCACCACACATGCAGCCGCAAGTGATTGTTTGGTCAGTCGCAAATTTCCGATACTCCCGTTAGCTGCTCGCAGGAGTACTTCTATGGGATCTGCCCCCATCAAGGGTAGCACAACCTGCGTCTCGGGATCCCCAAAACGGCAGTTGAATTCGACAACCTTGGGTCCCTGTTCTGTGATCATAAGACCAGCGTAGAGGCAGCCCGTATAACGTCTGCCCTCGTATGCCATGCCCTCGAGTGTCGGCTCAATGATTGAGCCGCAAACTTCATCGATCAAGTTTGTGGTCATTACCGGAGTTGGAGCATATGCGCCCATGCCTCCTGTATTTGGACCGAGATCATTATCAAATGCGCGTTTATGATCTTGGGCTGGATCTAATACTTGATAATCATCACCATCTGTAAGAGCAAATACACTTGCCTCTTCACCCTCCATCCATTCTTCAACTACGACCTCCCTGCCCGCGTCTCCCAGACGGCCTATCGCCAGTAAATCATGTAACGCACGATCGGAACTGGCCTGGTCCTCGCACATGATTGCCCCCTTCCCCGCAGCTAGTCCAGAAGCCTTGACAACGCATCTTCCTAATGTTTGTGCATAAGCCTTAGCCTTCTCAATCTGATCTGGAAGAAAGGCCTGCCATTGGGCGGTTGGCACATTATGGCGCTGCATAAATGCTTTAGCAAACGCCTTGCTGCTTTCAATTTCGGCGGCTACTGCCGACGGGCCAAAACAGGCTATCCCGGCTTGGCCCAAGGCATCGGCTAGTCCACCTGCAAGAGGTACCTCTGGACCGACAACAACCAGGTCAATGTTTTCTTGTCTGGAAAACGAAACTAAACCTTCCGTATCTGTCGCCTTGATATCGACATTTTCTCCGAATTCCGTTGTCCCCGCATTGCCCGGGGCTATAAATAACCTGCCAGTTCCTCGTACGGCCCATGCCAAAGCATGCTCACGCCCACCACTCCCTACAATTAGTATTTTCATGCTCGTTCCTCAGATCTAGTCAGAAAGATCCTTTAACTCTGCTAAAATGGATAACGCCTGCAGCGGCGTAATTCCGTTGATATCTATCTCCCGTAGTTTGTCGCGTACCTCATCGGATTCTGCTTGATCAAAAAGCGTCATCTGAATAGCTTCCATTTTCGGCACAATGTCTTTCTCCACAGG
Source organism: Bacteroidota bacterium (assembly GCA_028875125.1). Classification (GTDB taxonomy): domain Bacteria; phylum Bacteroidota; class Rhodothermia; order Rhodothermales; family Bin80; genus Bin80. The sequence goes on from JAPPGC010000048.1 coordinate 22,091, forward strand.
TTCCTGAGATTCCAGCTCATCCAGAATTTTACTTGCTCTGCCCAGCAATTTCGGGGGCAATCCAGCCATACGGGCCACCTCGATACCATAAGAATGATCTGCCGCCCCACGGATCAACTTGTGGAGAAAAACAATCTTGCCGTCATGCTCCTGAACATGGACCTTATAGTTTTTAACTCTTTCAAGACGCTCCTCAAGCGTATTGAGTTCATGGTAATGGGTCGCAAAAAGTGTTCGCGCGGCTATTGACTCTTTTTCGTGCAGGTATTCAACCAGTGCCCACGCAATAGAGAGACCATCAAAAGTACTGGTTCCCCGTCCGATCTCATCCAGAAGAATTAGCGAATTTCGGGTGGCGTTGTTGAGAATGTTGGCAGCCTCATTCATTTCAACCAGAAAAGTGCTCTCACCCGAAGCCAAGTTATCTGATGCCCCAACGCGGGTAAATATGCGATCAACAATACCGATGGTAGCTGATTTTGCAGGCACGAAGCTTCCCGCCTGCGCCATCAAGACGATTAAACCCACCTGGCGTAAAATCACACTCTTGCCCGCCATGTTGGGCCCCGTAATGATGAATATCTGATACTTATCAGGATCAAGCTCTACTGAGTTCGGAACGACGGCAGCAGGATCCTGCTGTTCTACAATCGGATGTCTGCCATGCACTATTCTGAGCAACCTGGTGTTATCGATACTTGGCCTCACATACCCGTCACGAACTGCTACTTCCGCAAAGCCAACCAAACAATCCAGAACTGCTATCATTGCCCCCAGCTGCTGGAGTTCTCTGGATGATTTTGCCAAATCCGCTCTAAGAGATCTGAGGAGTTCGTTTTCGAGAACAAGGATCCGCTCTTGCGCCCCAATTACACTTTCCTCATATTCCTTCAACTCATTGGTGATATATCGCTCTGCGTTAACCAACGTCTGCTTCCGAACATATTCAGGTGGTACCTTATCTCGATGTGCATTCGTTATCTCCAGGTAGTATCCAAATATTTTGTTGTAGCCTACTTTGAGAGAGGGAATACCTGTCCGTTCACTTTCACGCCTCTGAAGTGCCTCAATAAATCCTTTTCCCGAACTGGAAATCTCGCATAATCTATCGAGTTTTTCGCTGTAACCCCGTCGAAATATATGCTCAGAAGAGCCGTCAATGGCTTGGCTGATTGCAGATTCAATATCATCACAGGGGTTCAGTCGTCGAGATAATTCATCCAGTGCTTTGCAGTCGGTCGATTGTAAATTCTCGACCAACTCGGGCACTTGCCGCAGTGCTAAAGCGAGTGCCAACAGCTCCCGGGGAGTAGCTCGTTGCGTACATATCCTGGCGACTACCCGCTCAATATCGCAGATTTGTTTGAGACCGTACTGTAGATTTTCTCGAACCTCTGTATTGCGTACCAGCGTCTCAACAGCATCTAATCTACGATTGATGCGTGCAACATCACGCAATGGTTGAAAGAGCCACCGCCTCAGGAGCCTAGCCCCCATAGCAGTGCAGGTTTGATCCAGAAGCTCTACCATCGTGGGGCCGTTACGGTCTCCGTGTAGCGGCGGCAATAATTCAAGATTTCGGCGCGTCTGTGGATCGAGGAGCATGTACCCCTCATCCATCTGCTGCTGAATCCGGCGTATATGCTCTGGTTTACCCTTTTGTGTTTCGATCAGGTAGTGGAGTACCGCACCGGCAGCAACAACCCCCTCCGTAAATCCTGAAATCCCAAAGCCTTTCAAAGAGTGAGTGCCAAAGTGTTCAAGCAGCGTAGTGTTGGCAAAATCCCAATCAAACACCCAATCCTCACGGGGGGTAACAATGTAGCCTCGATCACGGAATGCGCGTACAGACTCTTGTGTAGCTTTGTTAACAAGGAGTTCTGCCGGTTCGATACTCTGTAACAGATCATCCAGTCTGGACTGATCAACCTCTGTGAGCAGGAACTCTCCAGTGGATGCATCTGCATAAGCTACTCCTACCACCCGCTTCTTCCCAAAGTGTACTGCCACCAGATAGTTTGCCTGTTTTGGAGACAGCATCTGATCCCGAAGGGATACCCCGGGCGTAACGATTTCGGTCACGCCCCGCTTGACCAGAGACCGCGTTGATTTTGGGTCCTCAAGTTGCTCGCAAATCGCAACCCTGAGTCCTGCCTCGATCAGTTTTGGGAGGTGATTTTCGAGCGCGTGATGAGGGAATCCCGCGAGCGGCACACTCTTCGCGGCACCATTCGCTCGTTTTGTAAGCACAATACCCAACACGTCACTTGCTTTGAGGGCATCTTCTTCAAACGTCTCGTAGAAGTCGCCCATCCGAAACAACAGGAGTGTGTCCGGATGTTCCGCTTTAATCCGGAAATACTGCCGCATGAGCGGCGTCTGACCCTTTCTCCTTCCTGACATGAGTCACAGTAAATAATTATCGTTCACACCGTGACACATCTTCCACTAGTTGCCAAGTGGGTAACCCGTCCATGCGCCAAGCGCATCTTGCAAGGAGGCAATATATGCTCCATTTGAGCCGCCCCACCCCAATGTCTTCTCAAAGTGCTCGCCCCATCCTGGATAATCTAATTCTTCGCCGATGACATTGTGCCAAAGACCAACGGCAACCCCACCAAACATTTGACATAGCTTGAGGAGTTCCATACTATCCTGAATGGCTTCAGCCGTCCCGTATTTTTGTCTATTAAACAATGCTCCATCCATAAACAAGAGCGGCATTTCCCAAATATCCATCACCCTGTTCCCTACAGGATCAAACCTCAGAAATGGCATACAGGTGCCGTTCCTGAAGCCGGAGCATTCCGCAAAACCAAGCGACGAATCAATTCTAAAACCGACTCCTTCCTGGATGTGTGGGGTTATCGCTGGTTCGTAGCGCAAAAAATGCTGCCTAACACTTAAGGGATCTGTTCCAGTAACCTCAGTAAGAGCGCGGCGCTCACTGCGCACATAAGCAATATGAGTATGTGCGTGATAGCTTGGATGAAGGCCAATCTCAAACCCATCAGAAGTGAGATCAACGAACAGGTTACGAAGAAAAGGTTGATCCAGTTGATAACTTACATCATTCGGACCGTGGGCTGCAGCTTTCAAAAAAATTGTGGCATTGCCATAAGCCCGAATCGCTTGATACATGTTACGCAAGGCAATCTTGAATGCATCGCCCCGGCTAAAGTAACTATAGGTAAACTTGAACTGCCGACGCCAGCGCTCACGTACACCGACTTTTCGACGATTCAACAGAAAATATTCAACTTTCTCCCGAAGAATCATTCCAATGCGCCAGTGTCGAAGATAGTCAACGTCAATCGTCGGACAAAACGCCCAATCCCTCCCGGCCCATTTCCGCAGATCCGTATTAATCCCAGCACCTTCTAAACGCGCTCTCAACATCGTCCGATAGCAATCTACGACAGGAAGTCGCGTCACTTCAAGTATCGCCTGAAGTGACGATTTATGAGGGAACCGGCCATGCTGATCACGGGCCTGTACGGTGAATTCCTGCCAACCCGAGAGCCAATAAAAAGCCGATGCAACAAGGTCATCTCCCGTCTCCGACGAGAAAAGAACTGGAACATTAAAATCAGCATGCTTCCTCCAACACACAGCAGTCACATCCATGGGAGTAAAATCATCATAGAATCCTTCCGCACTATGTGCCAAGGGTAACACAATTATCGTTGAAGGGAGACCTATAGGACTATGTCCATAGTACAAACCATGACTATCCAGCTCACTTCGAGGCTTGAAGATCGGACCCAAACCAAGCGGCTCAAGTAACATCTGGATGGCGTACTTTGCCTTTGGCCAGTAGTCTTGGCTTACTTCAATGCACACGGGAAGTGCAACCCTCATCAGTAGTTATCTGCTTAGTGTTTTCACTTTGGAAGGTCAAATTACAGCAGCTTGCGCTCTCATTCGGTGACGAGTCGAGGAATCGCCCCAAACTGAAATGATACGCAATGCCATAGTCCTTTCGGATCCTGTTCACGGTTTCATCCGGGTACCCCGAAAGATAATTCAGCCATTGCTTGAATCGCGCGAGGTTCAGCGACTCAGGCGTATCAAACAATTGGGTCTAGGACTAATTGTTTTCCCTGCTGCTGAACATAGTCGTTTTCCGCACGCCGTGGGTGCACTGGCACTAATGTCCGATGCCCTGGACAGTTTAGCTGCCAAAGGAACTCCCATCACAGAAGATGAAAGACTGGCAGCTATGGCCGCCATCCTGCTGCACGACATTGGTCATGGGCCGTATTCCCATACGCTAGAGTATGATCTGGTTTGCGATACACCGCATGAGAAAATAAGTTTAGCCCTCATGCGTAGGCTCGAAGCACGGATTGGTCCGCCGCTCGACCTGGCAATCCAGATGCTGGCCGGAACCTATGAACGTTCATTCTTCTGCGACTTGATTTCGAGTCAACTGGATATGGATCGTTTGGACTACTTATGCAGGGATTCTCATTTTACTGGGGTGGTTGAAGGTAGAATCGGTATCGAGCGTATTCTGCGCACACTGTGTGTTTACCCGAAGGATGGAGGAAAAGGATCCTGCCTTGCAATTGAGTCGAAGGGGATTTACGCAGTCGAAAACGTGCTGATAGCCCGACGATTAATGTACTGGCAGGTTTATCTGCACAAGACGGTGGTTGCAGCTGATTTTGTGCTCCGCGGCGCAATCCGCCGTGCACGGGACTTGATCGACGCCTGCAAAGATGAAGCTGTATCTGGCATTTCATCAGCATTGCGCTGGTTCCTTGAACGTAAAGTTGATGCATCTAGACTCTCGGAAGAGGAGGTTCTGGATCGGTTCCTGAGCTTGGATGATGCCGAAGTAATCTGCAGCCTGAAGCAATGGTGTCGAAGCTCGGATCCTATACTTGCGGATTTATCGCAGCGTATCATCAATCGAGATCTGTTTCGATGTACATTCCTCACCGAAGAACCTACACGGGAATTACGTGCTCTGTGGAAGGATCGAGTAAGTGAGACACTGGAGAAAATTGGGATCACCACTCCCGACGCACATTCGTACTACCTAAAAGTAGATAAGTCGAGACATGCCGCTTATGAACCGGATGAAGGGGGCGTGCGCATTCTGGACTCGAGGGGACAACTCCGGGAACTTGACAATCAAGCTGATCTAGCTGCGATTCAAGCACTCTTGCACTTCACTGAAAAACCGTACCTCTGCCACTTGAAGGAAGCCAACCTGCCACTATGACTCCAAAGCCTCACGGCAGTAGTCAACACACTTAGCCATTTCTTCCATAACACTGGAATCTTCTGGAATCGGGTGTTCCAGTTCAATCATAGCCGGGATTGGGTAATTCTCGTCCCGCAACAGGCGTAAAACTTCGTCAATCGGCGTATCTCCCGTTCCCCATGCGACATTATCCTGTCCATTTTCGGGGGATTTGCGGTCCTTTAGATGTAAGTGGCTAATTCGGTCGTGATATTTCTTGATCACGGGAATAGGGGAAGTCCCAAGCGCAGCGACATAATGCCCGATGTCCAGGTTCAGCATATTGTTCGGCGAATGGGAGAGGTACTCGTCAAAGTCAAAATTCTCGTTGGCTACCTGTAAATGATTGTGCATACCGTTGAGAAGGCCGTGCTTTGTAGCGAATGGGGCCATTCTCTCGGATGAGAGCGCTGAGATTTCAAAAGAAATTCCGCGTGCACCGATCGCTTTTGCTGCCCTGTAGGCGTAATCTATGTCCTCCTCAAACCAATTTGCGCTGCCCAATTTCAAAATATCCACATCTACACCCCCATCTCTGTACATATCTCCCAACTCAGCAAACTTATCCATGGAAGCGCTGCGGCGCCATTTCTGCGTTTCCTGTTGTGCCGCCGTCCTAGCGGCCACATAGTTAGACCTTTCCTCCTGGGTCATAGATTCGGGATGGCGTGGTCTAGGGCCCGCGTCTGGAGCTCCTGCATACGCTTCCGCCGGTCCCCCCATTAACTCCACCGTATCAAGTCCAAGAGTTTGCATGTACCCAAGAATTTCCTCTGCACTGCCGGGAATCTGACGAAAGCTGTATGAAATCGCACCAACCTTTACGGTTGAAGGCACGGACAATACACCGCGAGGAATTACCAGCGTACTGGCAGCCAGCGCTGTGGTTTTCAGAAAGCTTCTGCGGCTAAAACTATGGCTCATTTTCATCGATTTGTTACGTGACTCACACAAGCTACAACATAACCTCCACATGCCCCAATATCAACTATTTTTGACGTGTCCATCGTGGAAAGCGCTTTATTGCTGGTAGGTTGAACCTCCATTACCTGGACTCTAGTAGGGGCTGATGGGATCGCACGCGTAACACCTCGTTATTTCACGATGCAAACTGATTACACCAATCCCTGAACTCTTGTTAGTTTCGCTTTCGAGATCTTGGATTTTCGTATCTCCTACTCGGCGAAATACTGACCAGTTGAAGCGCCTCCAAACATCTCGGAAGTAGATACAGAACCTGGCAGCATCAAGCGTTCGTTCAGAATTTGCATGAACTGCTTGACGTAGGCTAATCGGTCGCCTGAGTCGGCGCGACGATTAAAGAGAATTACATAGTTGACCCCGCGTCCGCTCTGGTATACCAGCGAACTGGTTCCAGACAGGCCTCCTCCTCGCCAGGCCCACCAACCTCTCGACTCTCGACCTCTTCGTCGGCTACCGATTCTGCTACCCCGCACCACGTACTCGTCAGCAAATTCAAGCAGAGCCCTTGATGTGGTGACTAGTCCAGCGTCAGCGAGCTTGGCCTCAGCATCCCACCCTCCATCCGGGCGCCTTACCGGCGGCCCATTTGGATCAAACACATTGCGAGCCAACCCCGGAGCATCGTACCATGGTTCCCTGAAACTACGATCCTCGGGAAACGTACGGGCCTGAATCACGTCTTCTTCAGGAATGCCAAGGGGGGCGAAGATATTCTCGCGCACGTACGTGAGATAGTCCTTGCCCGACACTTTTTCAATAATAAGCCCCAATACCAGATATCCGACATTGGAGTTGACAGTTTCAGAACCAGGATCAAATTGTAAAGGCTTGCCTAAAACAAAGCGAACCGTATTCTCTCTTCCAGGCGGACTGGAAACTGACATTGTCCGTGCTATCTCAATTTCTCGAAATACCCAATCCGCTGCGCTATTTCTGTCCCAGCCGGCTTCATGCAGGAGAAGGTGTTCGACTGTGATATTAACTAGCCGAGCATCACCAAGCGAAGGAAATGGCTGCAAGGTAAGCAATCCGCCTTCGGGCTGTCCAAGATCGAAGGCTCGCGCATCCAAGGCTAGCAACCCATCAGCAACCAGTTGACGAACGGCAGCGGCTGTGACGGATTTGGAAACACTAGCGACTCGCATCATCACGTTTGAGACTATGGGCGTGTTATGCCCGGCATCCATGAAACCACTCACACCCTCATAGACGACATTGCCATCCTTCATAATGGCAAGAGCTGACGCACGAATGCCATGAAACTCGGAGAAGCCCTCCAATATGGCATCAAAGTGGCTTTTATTCTGCCATATTACCGGCCTAGTTGTGAGCAGTATGGCACCACAACCCGTAAGAATGAGCGCCATCAACGCCGCCAATAGGAGCTTAGTACGAGGCATTTCCTCTCGTTCTACTCGCCCTTTTCCAAGAATTACGTTACGTATTGCCATTCTCCTTTCTACTGATAGTTTGCAAGACTCTCCTACGCTCGACTATTGTCGAGATAGTAGAGTGCGGGCAGTCCCCGCAGCTCATATCCAACATCTAGACCGTACCCCACGACATAGTCTTCCCCGGAAACAAACCCTACGTGATCCACGGCGACAGGGCTCGCTTCATTTTGCAACAAGGCAACCACAGTGATTGACAGAGGTGAATGCTCAGCAAGCCTATTAAGTGCATGGGTTAGCGTTCGGCCGCTATCCACGATGTCATCAACCAGAATCACATGTCGGTCGCAGAGTCTTACGGTTGGTGACATGAGTTCACGAACGGACTGACTGCTCTTGGTATCTGTCCCGTAAGAAGAAAGACGCCAAAAATCCACCGTGCAGGGCAAGTTTATGGCGCGTACAAGGTCCGCTACAAATACAAAGGCTCCATGCATGAGACCCAATACTATCGGGTGCTTACCGTGGTGTGACTGTGTCAGGACATTTCCAATCTCCCGAACGCGCGCTTGGATGGTCTCTGCATCCTTGAACAATCTCAAACGATGGCCATGTATGATCTCAGTTTTGCTCGTAGTAGAGTCTGGCATACTGTTGGGTTGATGGGGTTACGCGAAACTCGTGCGCCATTCTATGTCCGACGACCCACGCAATCATCGAACCGCTACATACTACAGATACAGAACTGCGCTCCTGCGCAGCTACAGCGTCATCCGTCAACAAATCACTGATCTTTTTCGTGCCCTGCATTCCTAGGGGGCGCATTCGATCACCCGCAAGCCAGCGGCGAACCGTAAGCGGTAATTCCAGTTTTTCTGCATCGAGCCAAACACCTTTTGGATCAGAAAGACTTGAAGGCGCTTCCTGTGTAAGATAGAGTCGAACGTGTCCACCTGGAACAGCTACTGCTGCAGATTCAGAAAGCAGTTCCATTTCTTCTGTCCTTTCTTGCTTGGCCTCAGCGGTAAACACGAGATGGGCTCGATCCCGCCAGATCACTCCCCCGCCTACCTCAATTTGTTTTCCAGTCTGCGAATTTACCAGCCCCAGGATCCTTTCAGCGAGTGCCTCATTTGCAGGTGATCCTAGTAACCACTTGCGGAGCGCTTCAATGACCAGTCGTCTGGCGAGTACATTTGGTAGTTGCATCAGATGTGCGATTGACAGTGACTGCCCACTTGCAGCATCAGAAAAACTCCTGTCGATCAACGGGCGGATCACCTCATCAACCCATTCAGAAACAAGCCTGGCACTCCGCGCGAGTGTTTCGGCGTTCAGATTTGGCATAACGCTTGCGCGCAGCCTGGAGCGCAGATACTTCGTGTCTTCATTGGAGCGATCCTCCCGCCATTTCAAGTTCCTAGCAGTTGCATAAGCTTGGATGGATGCCCTACTTTCCCCCAGAAGCGGACGCACCAAGTTGATCTGTTCTGTCAACGGACGGACAGGACGCATCGCAGCAAGCCCTTCTGGGCCCGTTCCCCGGTTAAGGTTCAACAACAACGACTCCGCCTGGTCATCCATGTGGTGTGCCACAGCAACAGTTGACAGGCCTCGCTGCAAAGCTACCTCAGTAAAAGCCGCATATCGAAGATCACGGGCTATCATCTGGACCGAGCATCCGGTATCAGCGGCATGAGTGCGTGCGGAAATATGCTTCACGTGAAGGTTTAACTTCCGTTGCTGAGACAGCTGACGAACAAGCGTTTCGTCGGCGACAGATTCCTGTTCACGTAAATGAAAATTGATGTGAACCACCTCACACTCGTACCCTAAGAATCCCAGAACATCCAGCAAAACAATAGAATCCACACCCCCACTTACCCCTACGAGTAGACGCTCATCCAAGCTTACAAGAGCTGAACGCTTCATATGGGATGCTACGCGATCACGGAATATGTCAGTCAGGTTCTTCATGCTCTACAACCCGCCGATTGAACCGCTGCTTCAGTTCATCATATGTCAATCGGATCAATGTTGGTTTTCCACTGGGAGTCCGATAGGGATCTTCGCACTGGAAGAGACGATCGATCATCGTCCGCATCTCTTCTTCATTCAACTTAACCCCGGCAGAAATGGCACCGCGTACGGCAATGCTGCGGGCCATATTCTCCTGAATTGAAAGATGTTTTAACTCACTGTTGGCTTTGTATTCATCAAGTATGGACTGCAGAATTTTCTTTTCTGCGCCGGCTTGCAGGTCTGAGGGTACCCCCCTGACCGTTACCGTGCGGTTTTCAGAGATTGAAAAATCAAACCCAAGTGCCATGGCAAGTGGACTAAGTTCACGCAGAAGTTCGCAATCTCCCTGATTGAGACATATCAGTTGGGGAAACAGGAGTTGTTGTGACAACCCTATCCCAGCCTGTAAATCCGCCAGGGCACGTTCAAACAAAATGCGCTGATGAGCAGCCCGCTGATCAACAACCAATATTCCATTGTGTAGCTGGGTCAGGATATAGTGGTCCTGTAACTGCCATAGAAACCCTTCCACATCCAGCGTTGCCCCTGATGGCGCCCTGCTACGCTCAATGTCGTACACGATTGTCGACTGCTCTCCCTGAACTGATGGTAACTCATCTGCGCGAGGTGGCGGCTTCCAACTCGTTGATGTATCGTTCGCCCCCCTTTGAAAACTCAACGATGATGCACCACTTGGATATTGAGGAATCAAATCGGCAATTCCTAGGGCCCGCCGAGATATCGCCTGCACAAAATTGTACACACCACGGTCATCATCAAAGCGAACCTCTGTCTTTGCAGGATGCACGTTCACATCGACATGCTTTGGGGAAAGGTTTAGAAACAGAACATAAGCGGGATGACGTCCCTCGGGAAGAAGTGTGTCATAAGCGGACCGGATTGCATGATTCAAACTGGGACTCTTTATCGGACGGTCATTTACAAACAAGTATTGATCCTTGCGAGATTTCTTGGCATGTTCCGGATGTGCTAAAAACCCTACTGCGGAGATATAGCTCATTGACTCGTTAACCAGCACGAGATGCTGGCTGACTTCCGTACCGAGGACAGCACGAACGCGCTCCCGCAATGCATCTGAGAACTCCTCTGCGCGTGAACCCGGCAACCGGTACACCTCATGCTGGTTATGGACTAACTTGAAAGTGATCCACGGATTAGCCAGCGCCTGAGCAACAAAGGCGTTCGAGAGATGACGAAACTCTGTTGATGGCGCCTTTAAAAAACTCCTACGCGCCGGAACATTGAAAAACAGATTGCGAACTGCTATGGTGGTGCCAACTGCTGCAGCACACGGGGAATCCTCAAGTACCTGCCCCCCCTCGATACGTACGCAAACCCCCTGTTCATCCTCTGCCCTCTTTGTTCTCAGAGATACTTGTGCGATCGCAGCGATTGAGGCCAAGGCTTCTCCTCTGAATCCAAGCGTCTGGATGTTTTCCAGATCTTCTGCGCTCGTGATTTTGCTGGTCGCATGACGCTCAAAGCACTGGACAGCGTCTTCGGGGCCCATGCCTGCGCCATTGTCGGTTACCTGAACCAAGCTGCTGCCCGCCGCTTTGACCGAAAGAGAGATCTCCGAGGCATCTGCGTCAATGGCGTTCTCGAGCAACTCCTTCGCGGCCGATGCAGGGCGCTGAACCACTTCGCCGGCCGCAATCTTATTGGCCAATTCGATCGGCATCCGCCTGATCTGCACAGCACGCTTCATATGGGTCCTGCTATCTTCCAAGAGCGTTGTAGATGTACAAAGCCGTGAGCAACAATGCAGCTAGGTAGTAGAGTGCAACCGGACTGCGCCTGCGACGCACACGGCTCTGAATTCGCATGCGCCGCTTGAGACTGTCGTCTTTGCGGGGATCGTAATAGCGCGGCGTATAGTCGAATTTTCGTGGTTGTGTTTTACGCCCAAATAAGAGTCCCATTTTCAGAACCAGTTAACAACAAAGATTATGTACATATAGGATAACGGAGCCGCCACAATAATGCCATCAAACCGATCAAGCATCCCCCCGTGCCCTGGCAGAATAATCCCCGAATCCTTCACGCCAGCTACACGCTTGAAACGACTCTCCGCCAAATCACCAACAGCGCCGGAAAGTGTGCATACGAGTGCGAGAATCACGATGTGAATCGTTGCTAAGGGCATATCTAGTGTCAGATTGAGTACACCCACAGCCAAGAGTGCTCCTCCAATCCCGCCAAGAAATCCTTCCCAGGTCTTGCCAGGAGAAATTGTCGGTGCTAGTGCATGCCTGCCAAAAAAGGATCCTGTAAAAAAAGCGAATACATCACTTGCCCACACCAGTACAAGCACTGTGACCGTCAATATCAATGCTTCCTGTTCACTGTATCCTGGAACCACACGCAGGTCTGTCAGGAACGCCAATAAAGCAGTTGGATAGACCGCACCTGAGAGTGTTGCTCCCAGGCGCGTTAGCGGCTGCTCGCTTTTCGTGAAGGTGCACCACAACACAAGCCCCACTACAGGAACTGCGGTGAGGAGAAAGATATTCGGTATCAAAGCTCGTAAGGATAAGCCTGCACCTACCAATAAGCCCGTAAGGATCCACGCTCGAACGCCGGAGCGCTCATAGAGCTGATACAGTTCAAGTTGCCCCAAAAGAGCAATTATCATCACGGCAATGCCGAAATACCACGCTCCAAGCCAAGCAGAGCCAACTAGCAGGGAGGCACCAATTGTGGCAGTGAAAAGGCGAGTCAATAGCTGTGACATTACACGCAGCGTAGGATCTATTTGCCAGAAAAAGCCGCCTCGGTCAACTCTTCGTCGGTAAGCGCGTCCGTTGAAAGCAGCGCCAATGCCTCTGCTTTCAAGGATTTTGGAACCAGCACGTGTACTTTTGCCAATGACCCCTGTGTCAGATTGAAAGCATGGCACCGCTGATTTAACAGCACGGAAAAGATACCGGCATCCTCTAGACGTGCACGAACTAAGTCAGCCTCATAGTCAGTGCCACATAAGAATACTTCCTCCCAGTCAGCGATGTTCTTTTTCATTGCGACGATGAATTGTCAGGATACAGGCTGCAAAAAGAATCGTACCTCCTATGATCAACAACCATGGAACAGCCTCCGGATCCGCAACCGATTTCGGTCCCCATTTTGATAAAGATAGTGCAAGCCCATTATTGAAAAAATGTAGCACTACGGCAATCCATAAACTGCCTGTGCGCCAGGTAACATATGCCAAATAACACCCCAACAAAATTAGTGGAAGTACCTGGGTAAGACGCAAATGAAACACGCCGAAGATGACTCCCGTAAGGATGATGCCCCCGACCACACCCAATCCTCGCTCTGCCCGCCTCTGGACATATCCTCGAAAAAACATCTCTTCAAAAAGAGCCGGTGCTGCAACAACAAATACCATATTCAGGGCAAAATTACCGCCCTCTCCGGTAAACCATTCAATTAATTCCATTTGTTGTTCTTCCAACTGCATAAGAACATCAGGTAAGGGAATCTTTTCATTCAGGATGCCGAGGCCAAGTACCGCCGGAAGCAAACAAATAAGGCCAGCCAACGAAAGTGCGACATCTGCCGTATTGCAGGATTTAAGCCGGAGATAGCGCAGGGGGCGAGAGGAATCCAGCCAACTTGCAAGCAGTGCAACGCTGCCTAGCCCCAAGGCCAACCCAATCGCATTGCCTCCTAAAAATGCATTCCCATTCTCGGCGAAAATATCCTGCTGACCGCTCAAAATATCTTGAAGTCCAACACCATTCAGCGCGAGAAGAAAGGTTGAAGCAATATTACCTATGATCAGATAGGCAATCAACCCAACAAATACCCACAGCGCTAAGGCTGCGCCGGAGGGCCAGCCACCTGTGATACCATCAAAAGCAGTCGAACCGCTTCGTCCCGGCGGGACTCCAGTATCTATCTGGTCATCATTTATGTTGGATGAAAGGTCTACCATGGAAACGTTTATGGCAGTTCAAACATTAGAGGATACAACGCGCCCGTAGCTCAGTTGGATAGAGCGTCTGCCTCCGGAGCAGAAGGCCAGAGGTTCGAATCCTCTCGGGCGTACCCTCTTGGCTACTCACTAATTATTCAGGGTGCTCCTCCGAAGATCCATCTGGAGTAGCTACAAATCCAATGCGGGCCGGCGATTCGCTGACCTCACCAAGCTGACCCTCCGAGGAAGCAACCAAGGTAGCGACTGTAGCATCTCCCGTTATATTGCATGCCGTCCGACACATATCCAGAATGCGATCAACACCCAGGATCAATGCTATACCCGCTGCAGGAACACCAACTGATTGCAGTATGATGATCAGCATAATGATACCAGCACTGGGGACCGCAGCTGTGCCAATGGAAGCAAGTAAAGCCAGGAGTATGATCTCCAGTTGGTCCATAAAGCCAAGTGCAATTCCAAGTGTCTGCGCAATGAACACCGCTGCCACCGCCTGATAAAGCGCAGTACCATCCATATTAATCGTAGCACCAAGCGGAAGTACGAAGGAAGAAACCTCCTCGCTGACCCCCAGGTGATTCTCGGCGCGATCCATCGTGACCGGAAGCGTTGCACCACTCGATGAGGTGCTGAATGCAACAAGCTGCGCAGGCGCTATCCCCATGATGAATTTCTTGAGCGACATCGGTGTCAGGAATTTCAGGATTGATCCATACGTAACGATGACATGCACAACAAGCCCGGCAAGTACCACAAGCATGTAAAACCCAAGCGCCCCCAGCAAACTCCACAACTCGCTCAAATTGTCCCCCGAGATCAGATTGACCGTATCCGCAAGGAGCGCAAACACGCCGAGTGGAGCAATCCACATGATGATCTCCACAATCTTGATAACCACCGCCGTCAGACTCTCGAAGAAACCCAACATAGGCCGGGCTTTATCTTTTGGAATAAGTAGCAGTGCGATGCCAAATAGTATCGAGATTAACACTACTTGCAGCATGTTCCGGTTATTGGAAGCTGCTGCTGCGATATTGCGGGGCACCATGTCGACAAATGCCTGCAATGGTCCGCGTTCTTGGGCTGAAGCAGCACTCTCCTGGCGCTCCTCCGCCATATCACTGTACCCTTCCTGCAGATCCATACGTACTTCTTCTGGAACCGTATCTCCTGGGCGGATGATATTGACTAGAAGCAGTCCAATGATCAGAGCAGCAACCGTTGTGCTGACATAGATCAGAATCGTTTTACCACCTATCCGGGCCAGCTTGCGTGTATCTGAAAGCGAGGCAACACCGGTTATGATTGACCCCAGTACGAGCGGCACCGCAATCATGAAAAGTGCATTCAGAAAGATGTCGCCAAAGGGACTAATCCATGCCTGCGTGAACGCCCCCCACCCCATTGCAGCAGAAAGAATTCCATAACCCAATCCGAATACAAGGCCTAGGATGATCCATACATGCAACTGCTTATACCAATTCATGATTGCGATAATGTTTTGAGTTGGAGTTTCAATATACGACTAGCGACTGGGATGCCGCGGAGGGCTTCAAATCGCATGAGGTGCCAATTTAACGATCAATGCATTCAATAATTCAGGAAGAACTTCACCTGCGGAGCTACGAGAGTTTTGCCCTGAACATCTTTCAGCAGCCCAAGACTTAGTTGCATACGACGGTTGTGCAGCCGCGCAAATATAGCCGCATCCACAGCAGCAACCACGTGATTTACAATGAGCAGAGTCGTAATTCGGGAAGCTCGACGTAAGTACGTATTTGCGTCAGCATGATCCTCTGCGTATTGATAGAACCTAGCGGATACATTTGGTTTTGATCCACCCGGACCGGTTGTTTCCGGCTCAATAGATTGAATAAACTTTCCATTCTCGTCAATCCAGGTTACACGGCCGTCTCTGACAATAGCTGTGTAATCTTCCCAACCCGGAGCGAACTGAAAGTACTTGCCTACAAGTTCATAGTACTGCTGTTCTCCAAAAAATGGCAGCACATGCGAAAACGCCGCTCCAGTATCTCCGTGATAGCTGTCACGTTCAAGCAACTGAATCTCCTGGAATAGTTTTCGCACTGCCAGCCGTTCCGAATCGGACCAGGCGTCCGGCTGTGTCAGGTCAATGCTCAAGAGTGCCCGTGAAATATTCACCGGTGGAGCCGTAACTGGACGTCCATCCGGCAGTTGGTTCAAGTATTGAGCATAGTCATTAAGCCAGTATGCATACTTGATCGGGCTCCAGTACATGTGAGCATCCATTTGATAGGCGTCACGTCCATCTACTCCCTGCTGGCGCCAAGAAGCATAGAGCAGGAGCACTGCGGCCTCTCCTGCAACCCCAACTGCCGCCTTGATCCAATGACGATTATAGGCTTGGCCTAAACCAGGAATCACCGCAGACATTCCAAAGGCAAGCGGAGTGCTGCGACGGGAGCTTGAAAACAATGCTTCCAGGCTGTCTGCAGTAGGCTGCGCCTGAACATTCGGGATGAGGACGAGGAGGCCAAGGACGAGTGCAAAACACCGCATGCGCTACGATTGGAGTTCAGCCAGCCACGGGGTGACCAAGCCCTCGAAATATTCAAAAGTCCCAGCTCCCAGGAGGCGTTCCCGAATCACCCCTGTCCCATCAATTACATACGTGACCGGCCGCCCGGATTGGAGTTCATGTCTGAAATATTCCGGCAATTCCTCAGGAGCCACATAGCCAGATACGGTTTTTTCGGGCAGCAGATCATCATATAACTGAAGCTCTTCCAAGTCTTCGTCTGACAATGTTACAACAACCAGACCTACGTCCCCGTAAGCTTCCTGCAGAGCATCAAGCTCAGGTAGCTCACTGATGCAGGGTTGACACCAGGTAGCCCAGAAATTCAAGAGCACCACGCTCCCATCAAAATCGCTTATGTTCACTTCCTCCTGATTGGAAACCAGTCGAAACACAAAGGGCTCTACATTCTCAGGAGTGGAGGTGAGATCAGAATGCTCGGAAAAACTCCACTCTAGTGCAATTACAAATCCAGAAAGGCAAACGAGCAATGTACACATGATGGTGACCATCCACTGTATACCTCCACGGGGAACCGGGTATGGATTCCTTCGCAGGACCAGATAAAGCAATCCTATGCTGATTGCAATAAAGAGTAAGCAAAAGATCACAACAGGCGTCATGGAAATCTAAAGATATCGCTACAGGTCAAACCCAAAAAGTAACCCAAAGTGCCATTGCAGCTCCTTGCCATAATCTACACTCGGCTGTGTGGTAACGAAAACATCATCCAACTCCACCTCAAATGCATCCATGCCATAGGTCGCACTGACAAACAATGCCGTTGGTAATAAATAGTAGCTTCCCATCATCAGACGAAATTCCGCCCCCACATCTTTTCGGATCGCCTGGCTTGCTGGCTGGACCCTTGCCCCATCAGCATACAGACGCATGAAGACCTTATCCAGGTAAACCGGTCCGACCTGACGCCTAATATCAGGAATCAATGGAATGGTCCATGCAGCCTGCACCCATAGGGTTTCTGTTCCGCCCAGTGCATAAAAGGGATAACCGCGTGCCCCAGACAGGCCACCAACATAGTCAAAATAAAACGAATCTGTATTCTTGCCGAATAGCGTTGAGGCTTGCATCCGAACATTGAGACTGTGTGAGGTATCACGAATTTGGCCAGGTAGCCGGATTCCGCCGTCTAGATCAATGCGCATCCGGTGGAGTACGTCGGTGTCATAGATCGGGACCAATTGTCCTTCTTCCACATCAAATTGCCTCAGCAGCTCACCGGTTTCGCGCTCATACGTTGCCGCAATGCGTAAGCCTGTGCGCATTATGTCTGACTCACGATGAGAACGCCGTGCCTCAAAGTAGGCGCCCGCCATATAGCTGCGGCCAATAAAGTAGCGTGACGAGGTACTGGGTATCCAATCTGAAAGCTCTTTTGAATAAAAACGGTTTGTTGTTACACGATACGGGCTGTATCGGTATCCAGCCTCAAGTACGGTGCTGCGGTTGATCTTGCTGCGCAGATAAATATTTCCCTCCCAGAGCCCATAGGTCAGATCGGCGTTTGTGGACTCAGGTAAGCATGCCGTACAAGGATGCTCATCGATAGACAGTCCGTTCTCTACCTGACGCTGGATATTATACAGTTCGATTGCTATCTGCGGTGACCAACGTCCAGGCAAGAACCGAAAACCCCGGGAGTAATTGAACTGAAGAAATACATCCCGTTCCAGTGCCAAAATATTGGCCGGCGCAATAATTTGGCCATCCTGGTGTGATCCTGGACCTATAAGCAACCCTCCGAACAGGCTCATGTCCTCTAGCATCTCCCGGGAAGAGACGTAAGTGCCGAATTTCAGGTTCCTCCAAAAGGTTTCCGCCCTGCCACGAACACGCCCCTCGAGCCGACGCTCTACATATTGATCCAGTCGGACGACCGGTGAGAAGCTGAAACTTGTAAAGTCGGCACCATAGCGCGATACCTGCAGAGAATCCGCCCCCAAAACCGCTTCGTTGTCCAATGTACTTGAAACCATCTCTGAGTCAATAGCCCTTATATCTCCATCATTCTCCGACGCAGAAGGCGAGGCAATTTTTGTGATGAATTCCGGGGGCGCATATTGGATTGTGGATTCAATCGTTTCTGGATGCTCTAGAATTGCGATCTTGTACCCGTCCCATCGATATGTGGCATAAGCGATCCTACCATCTTCACTGATATCCGGCATGAAAGCTCCACCGATGACCCGAGTCAGTTGCTCCGAACCGTCCGGCTTAAACCGATAGATATTGTAGATCCCGCTCACATCAGAAGCAAAGTACAGTACGCCGTTGGCTATCGCCGGTGATCGCTCATCCGCCGATGTCTGCAGAACGGGAGTCAATTCTGACCCGTCCGCCTGGACCCGCCACAGGTCGTTGCCATGCGCACCGGGATCGAGACGCGCAAAATAAATCCATTCATCATGCCATACGGGAGAAGTTACCTGGGTTCCGTTTGCAAACCGCGTTATTGGTCTGCCCTCGCCTGTTGTCAAATTCAGTAGCTGCAGGTTGCTGCTTCCATCATCAGAGTTGACGTATACAATTCTTGTCCCTGTGGAATCCCATGCAGGTTGTGAGGCACGTGCATCACGCGTCAGTGGAGAGGACTCTTCTGTATCTAAATCAATCAGATGAAGATCTGTGTAAAGAAAACCCTTTGACGTTACACGCTGTCGGGCATACGCGAGTGCATGACCATCCGGCCGCCAGGCAGCAGCTCCGGTCACATTGGATTTTATACGATGACCCAGTGAACAGATGTAGTCGCCGAAGGCGTCTCCCAGATCGTGGGCAACCACAGAACCGCTGCTTAAATTTTGTATATACAGGCTCGTACGACCAAAATGTTCTCCCTTGTTGGATATATAGGCCAACTTCAATCCATCCGGTGAGAAACGTGGGAAATAATTGGCGAAGCCTTCTGGCTCAACCAATGTTCCTTCCACTAGAGACTCCTTAATGGGAGACACGGCCTGTGCATAGGAGCGGTTGAGTTCCTGAAGCCACGACTCATAAACTTCCTGCCCCGGTACTCCGGTTGCTTGCTCAATGGCTTCCTCAACGCGCCATATACGCCAACTGCGCAGGTAATCACTAATCTGGGCTAACACCTCAACTCCATACACACGTGCCAAATACAGCGTGAATGCGAACCCATGATTATACACCCCCTCACGCATCAAACTGCTCTTGGAATAGAAGCTGCCAAGCTCAGTCAGACTGAGCGCCTTGCCCTCCAGAACACGGGTTCGCAGCAACATGTCCCTATGCGAATCCCAACGGTCGTAGTGTAAGTGATCATGTTGATACTGTGCAGTCCCCTCCGCAAACCAAGCCGGGTTGTTCAAACCAATAACTGGATAACTGGCAATCACATTGGGATATCCATACAAGACATCGGGGCGGCGTACATCTTCGTAATCCAGAACCTGGAGATATCCCAAGGGCCATCTTCGCGGAGACTTCATTGCTGCCTGAACCTGAACGATATGGATGAACTCGTGTGTGATCACATTGCGCAACCAGTCATGTGCCCCTCGCAACGGAGAATTAAGCGCGGGTGCCCAGATCTCAATCTTATTGTCAAAAAAGTACGCGGCGCCGTTTGAGTAATCCTCGTAGTCTTTGAGGATTATATGCACCTTGCCGTCTGGCTCATGCTCATACAGGCTTGTTATGGGTCCGTAGACTTCTTCGGCTACGCGCGCTGCCACCTGGGCCGACCGACTTGCTCCCTGCCCCGATTCATCCATGTGGAACAGTATGACAAAGTGATCCGTCTCTATTTGGTACCAATCAAGCGCTGGGCGGCTAAAATCTAGAAGAGACGGAGAAACCTGAGCATTTGTACCGGCAACCAACATCACCGCAGCAAGAACAGAGAAAACTCGCTTCATCGAATGATCGCGAGTTTAATCAGATGTGAGTCCGTCCGTCCAGAAACAGAGGTGGCTTCTACCCGCGCGAAGTATATGCCGCTCGCGGCACTGGTATTCCAGGGAACTTCATGTGGGACGCCTGCCGAAGTGGCAAAATCTAACGAGCCCACCAAAGACCCCGCCGCGTCCACCACCGTGACGGATATTTGCGAAGCTTCACTTGTCAGACACCGAAAAAACGTGTGCCCATCCCGGATTGGGTTGGGCCAGTTATATGTCTCTGCTACGTGCAACAGCGGCGCAGTCTCAACGTTTTTTGTGGCCAGTGCCACAAAGCTCGCATTTTGTCCGGTACCGTGCTGCAGTGCCCAGAGCACCCGACTGATGTTATTCAGCTTGTAGTTTCTCAGAATACCTGATTCGGTAACTACGCTCAGTGTATCACTTAAAATGAGTGAAGTAGCTTTGATTGCACGCCCAGCCGATAAAGGGAACCCGGGAATGACTCGCCCCTTCTGGTCGAGGTCCAATGCATAAATATTCCCATCAGCGGCAGATACAACAATGATGATCGCATCGTCCGATTGATAGATCAGCGGAGCACTGGTGGCAGGAGCTCCGATCTCTATGGGAAAAGGTGGAAGCAATGCACCTCCCTGAGAGAATGCAACGACCCTATTACCTGCAGTTGTAATCAAATCAAGTACACCGTTCTGATCCAGATCTGCAATGGCAAGCAATGATGAAAAAACGGCACCTCCTACGTAGACTGAGGCCGAAATCCGTCTGGTTTCACCATCGGGTTCCAGTACAACTAGGGCCGTGGAAAGCGGAATTGCCCCCCATAGCCCGGTACGATCCCGTCCCATAACCGGGTAGCCTGCATCACTGTCCAGCGTGTACGTCCATGTTGAAGCTTCGCCAATCGGCCCGGCTTGTGACTGTCCAACAAAGTAAACTCCTTCATCAGTCGCAATCAGCCCCAGCCCGCCGTCATCAATATCATATCTATCTACACCAGAAGCTATCCGAAACACTCGTGATCGGTCTGGTCCGGTGAAGTGGGCATAATGAGCATTGTCATGATACACCACTGGTCCTGCGATCGGGAGTTCTGCGGGAAGAATTACCGACTGTCTTGCCATCAGCTGCCCCCCGATTATTTCATATTCTCTGAATGCAATGCCGCCATCCTGATCGTCGACCACCGCCATGCCCCGTGCACTGTAGGCCGGCCGTGCCAGAGCATTCACCCGACCAGCCCCTGGTACAATGACCTCCGTACCGGTAAACACTGCTCTTCGACCGGCTGCTATCCCAACGCTGCCTTCTTGAGTAGTTTCTGATCCCAGTTCAACCATTCCTGCATCGGTCACATGTTCACCCGCATCCTTCTGGACCGAGAAAGACATGTTCGGGCCGGACGCCGAAAAATTCTCGAACGTTAAGAAGCTGTTCCCGCCTTCGTTCGTCCTGCTGTCTGGTGTCGTGTCGGGGCCAAACCGATTATCATAGAGACTGATGGTGAGCCCAGAGGGCAAGGCTACACTTGAAGGATTGTCGCTGAAATAAAAATCAAAGGGAGATCCGATATTGCCGTCAAATCCAATATCCTGTGCCCCGTCAGCTTCCTCAATATCCACAGCCAACGCGTCCGGGTCATTGTTGACCGCGCGGGAAAACTGACGCTCATCAATGTGCCAGATGAGGATCCCTCCATTGTATTGCTGATTATCGGCATCACGGCCTGGCAGCGCAAAATCATATGAGCTTGCCCGTGTAACCACACCACCCTGAAATGCCCCCACATTGAATCGGTCAAAATCATCGCTGGTCGAAGGGAACCGTTGAGTTGAGATTTTTCCCTCATTGAATATGTGCAGCGTGAGCCCTGTGTCATCAGGAGTGCGTACACGGTTTTCCAATAGAAAATACTCAGCCTCTGATATCTCAATCCTGGCAATTTCTCCGGCTGCCAGATCGTATGTACCGGGATCAAGAATGTCTTCTGGGATCGCCCACCCGAGTGCTGTGCGGGTCCATGCACTGGGGAGCGGTGGAAACAGTCCGCGATACGCAAAAATACCCAACGGATCCATCACACCAAACGGACCAATCACTGACTCCCCGGTATCGGTATTGAACAGGTCAGGAACCCCTAGATAACTAATGAAGCTTGCTGCCAACAATCCATTAATTGACAGTTCCAGCAGGTAGGGCTCATCCGTAAAGGGATTTACACCTGGGCGGGTTTCCGTGCGGGGAATGATGAGCGAATGGTCTACCAGCAACCCTTTGAACTTAAGTCCGCTAATACCAAGGTCTGCCAACGTATTGGTCCCAATGAAGAGTGAAGGCAGGTCCTGGGGTGTCTTGTCCAGCGTCGTGCCGACCAGCTCAATATCACGTCCTACCCCCGCATGGAACAGGATGAACGCAATATTTCCCTTGTTCGAGAGTCGCATTGGATTAAAAGTACTCTCCACATCTGCCTTTGTCCAGGCATCACGGATCAGATTTGCCAGTTTTGATCGCTCCGATTTACTGCCTGAGTCTAATCCGACCGGACTGTAGGTTGCCATTGAACTATCCAACTGCACAACCTCAGGAATGAGATGCGTCACAATCCTGGTTCTGCCAGCACTGGCTGTGAGGATATAGTGTTCCAGAAAAGCAAGATGGGCCTCGAAATAGGCCGCATCATGAGGGAGCGGATCGACCTTTGGTTCTATCAGAAAACTCAACCCCGAGAACGTTCCATCACCAGTAGTAAAACTGGAAGTATCCGCCGCAAACTCTACCCGGAGCGCGACCAAGTCGTAGTATGGTGCAGCTGGCTTAACCGTTTGAGCATTTGCTCCGGTCAGCAGCAACAGGCAGGCCGCTGCCATGACAGTCAGCTGCCTCATTGTACTGCAACCTCGATCCGGGTTAGCGTGCAAAGTTGAGAAGTAGTGAGAAACGCATTGTATTGGCCAAAGGATGGTTTTCCTCCAAGGCATATACATACGAAAAATCAACCCCCACGATATTGTAGCGGATTCCTGCTCCAAAAGTTAGGAACTTCCGGTCACCATTGTAGGGATTCTCATAGAAATATCCTCCACGCGCTGCGAACAGATTATTGTACCAGTATTCGAAACCAACGGATATCAAGAGCTGGTCAATGACTGACAGGTTCGTGAACTCCTGTTCATCATCGTTGACCGCTGAACTCAGAACTTCAATGGGGGTCCAGGAAGTGAAGATCGCGCGATAGAACGGATCTGTGGAATATTGCGGAGCACAGGTCTCAGGATCATTAACGTCAATACATACCTCCTCAACCCGCTGACGAACGAGAATTTTTGAAGCATCGTTGGCCAGAGTGATCTTGTTGTATTCGTCAAATTCAAATGTAATTGCATGACCTACTCGAAGTAAAGTGGGAATCGGGTCAGCCTGCTCACTGTCAGAGTACTGGATCTTGGGACCCATGTTGGTGAGATTAACCCCAATATTGTACTGCGTGGCTATAGGCCCAAGAGAAAATTGGGGCGCCTTGAGCATAGCTGCCAAGTCCACACCGACGGATACACCCGGCTGAGACTGCTGCGCACCTACATTGACACTGGCAAGGTTAGACCGGATCCAGCGCACACCGGTACCCAGTGAAAAATGCTCAGATACCTTGAACCCATACGAGACACCGACAGACAGGTCATATGATCGAAAAGTACCTAGTTCTTGATTCAGTGCATCACGGTGTTCATGCTCACCAAGGTTCAAGAATGTTACATGCGCCCCGATTGTGCCCCAATTCTTGATATGATGCTTGGCTACCAGATACTCAAAAAACAGATCACTGCTCAACTCTGGCAACCAATTACTGTGCGTCAGTGCAACCTCGGTTCCAACCTGATCGGCTAACCCTGCAGGGTTCCAAAACAAGGCATTTGCATTGTCGGCAATCGCTACACCTGCATTCCCCATACCTGCCGCTCTGCTGTCGGGTTCAATCATGAGAAATACGACAGCGGATGCGCCAATCTGGGCCGATGCATCCCTGACGAAGCCACCAATGATCATGAAGATCAAAAGCGACGAAATGGTGATGTGTTTGAAAATCTGACTCTTCATACTATCTGGTTTTGCAAGGGTTAGGTTGTACACATGTTTGTGGCCTTTAACGAACAACGGCCAGTTTTTCTATAATCTCGGCAACGTGCTGCACTTCGTCACCTGCTGTTTCCGCCCGTAGCCTATACAAGTACACGCCAGGGGCGAGTCTTGCATAATCGTCGTCCAGTCCATCCCAGGAAATTTGCATGGGTCCTGCAGATAACAACTCTTCTGATTCCAAAGTCCTCACGGGACGTCCCGCTAAAGTATAAACCCGCACATGTACCTTAACTGGTGTACCGGGTATTTGGTTGTGCTCAAAGACAAACCGGGTAGGTCCGGTTGTAGGGTTAGGGTAATTGAAAACATTTCTGATCACTAGCTCTTCGGTATCTGTTACAAGAAAATCTAAGGATGCTTCGCCGGAATTGTTCAGCACATCCCAAGCCCGGAGACTAAGTGTGTGTGGACCGGGCGTCAGCGCCTCGTCAAAAGAATAAGAAACAGATCCCCGTTGAAATGAATCCTCATCACTTTCATAGAGGTTGCCAATATTGATTGCATCCACCTCATTTTCGTCAAGTACGAGTAACATTTCATGTCCAACGCCTGCCCCTACGGTATTGATGCCGCTCTCATCATATATGCGGGCAAATACTTGCGGTTGCACGGGAGCCAAGCCGCCACTGGTGAACGATTCATCACCCAGATAAAGTTCGATCTGTGGGCCATCAACATCATTCGTGGCATCGTCCGAGGTGCCGCCGACAATAAAGCGCTCAGAATGCCCATTTACATGCTCAGCCGCACTTTGTGCGTAGAGGGTAACCCTTCCGGGTCGATTTGCATACGAGATATCCTTTGGTACGACAAAACGTGCCACAAACCGTCCATCGGTCACGCGAGTCTTGCCCCGCCAGATCAGATCTTCTCGAACCTCATAGTAACGCTGCGGCATGTGACGAAACATCTCCGGAGGAATTGGCACGTGCCTCAGCGCATCAAAAACCGTGAGCGATGCCGCACCATCAAAGGAAGTATCTAATGAACCGTCAGCCCGTTGGATTTCCCCCTTCAGCTCAATCCGCTCCAGGGCACGCATCTGCCCTGTGGCCGTGGTAATCTGATTGTCGTTTATATGCGTAATAACGGCACGACTGGCGGGTAAGCCAGGCCGCAATGTAGGATCTCCCAGAAGATTGAATTTGCGGTTGTTACCCTCGTAGCCCACACGTCTGTTCTTGGTTCTACGAAGCGCATCTCCAATCCGAGGTAACAACTGATCGGCTTCCCGTGTAAAGAGCTCTTCGTTCAGGGCCACATTCAGTCCTACATTAAGTGTGGTCGCAGTCCCGGAAGTGTATACTTGACGTACCGTTGTCAGGAGGGCAATCGCCCCACCGTTTCGATTAAGAAGCAACTCTTCTGCACCGGTCTGTTCATTTCCCAAATCCCATCGACCGAAGGAACAGGTTGCGGTAATGAATATCGGCAGTCTATCATAATTCTGGAGGGATCTAGAGTCCTCAACAGTAAAAAGATTTTCCTGCGCAAGCGACCGCTCACCTCCATGACCACTATAGTTCACAACGAGAACGCCCTCATCAATCGCTAATAGCAGATCTTGGCGGGCTTTCGGAACGCGCCAAGTGTTAAGGAATTCTCTGGTGTACGAAAGTGCATACACTTTACGCTGGTTTACATCTGGCGCAAGCTTAGCCACTGCAACTGCGACCACATCGGTATTTTGTGTATGAAGATCCTTGTCATTTTGCGTGCCAGATATTCCCGTCGGACCATCATCTGCCAGAAACAGGTATCGGTTTCGCCATTGACCATATGTGTTCGGGCTTTCATAGTGCACAATCTTATCAATCATCAATTGAGCTTCTTCTTCGGTATGTACCGTAAAGCGCCCAATCCCCAAATCTACGCGCTCGTTCAGGTGGGCATATGGATCCTGGAAAGTTTTCTGGATATAAGGCCACAGACCTTCATTATCATCCAGCAGCCCGTAGTAATCGTCTGATGTGTAGGACCGTTCGGGGTCCCAGGAATCCTCTGTCTCGAATGGAGGAATATGATTCGGGAACGTGGCAGAAGCATCAAGATTTCGGTAGTCAAAGTGGCCGTCACCAAACAGAAGCACATACCGCAACAGGCGTTCGTCATCGGGGCTGCGGTCATAAAGAAACTTCAGGTAATCCCTGATACCACGCACATCCTGCAGTCCACCCGAAAACTCATTGTAAATCTGTTGTACATCAACCACTTCAACCGTTAGTCCTTCTGCACGACGACGATCGGCCAATGCATTTGACTGCTGAATAAACTGATTGGGGGTAATGATCACAAAATCGGGCCACGTCTGAATACCATGGAGGTTCTGCGGAGTCACCCTGCATGCGGAACCACATGCTTCGGTGGCATCCAGAGTCCGAACTTGATTCGACGTGAAGGCGATCAATTCCCGGGGCTCATCCGCTGATGCTGCCGTCACCTGTACCCAATACTCGCCCCCCCGCGAACTAAGACCCAGCCAGCGATAATCCCCAGGTTGGGTTATATCCAGTACAAATGGCGGAGAAGAAAAGCCACGAAGCACAAATGTGAACGTCCCTGCTTCCGCCAATGGTGTATGGAATCTCAAGGGTTGCTGATCTGCCTGGAGTGTTTTGGGATAAAATATCCGGACCCAATCCAAAGCTGCCAGTGGGCCACCGGCTTGGTCGTCCAGATCAACTGTGAGGCTGACCTGCTGACCAGCAGTAACCGTTTGCGTGAATTCTGCAATCCCCGACCGCGCAATTATAGATGTAGAAAGTCCCGAACTAGCTCCGTAGTTAACACTGTGCAATGTGCTGTTATCTCCTCTGTAATGCAGGGTCGCGGCAGGATTGCTTTGAATTGCTGCCCGGATTTGATAATGCAATGTACCGCCGGTCAGCCCGGGAAGCTGAAAGTTTTCAAGTACCGTACGTCCCGGCCCAGGTCCAGGTATAAGCGCACTGACCCAGGTATGGCCGGAATGGCCACCTTCCCGCCCCCACAGGTACTCATCCAGGTCTACAAAGTAGCGTCCCCTGATTTCGGAGAGCAGAATTGTGTCCGCGGCATCTGGATAATCTTCCTGCAGATAGGTTTGGCTTGCCGAATTCCCAATGCTCAAGAAGTAATAGTTCGTTGAATCAAACGGATGCACATAATGGGACCACTCGCGTACCGGTTCTCCGCTCGGATCTAGAATTGGTCTGCCCCTGAAGCCTGTTAGCTGCCTACTTTGCCATCCACTCGGGCCCTGTGCATAGAACCAGACCGCATCAGCCGCATCAAAGCTACCGTCCCCGCCCCCCTGCACAAATACCTGATTCTCTGCTAAATCCGCAATCCTGGGAGCACTGTTAAGGGCAGGGACTGGTGCTCCTCCATTACCAAATATCCTGACTTGATCTGGATCTATACTGCCAACTGGCGTATCCAACCCTGATAAAGATTCAAGAAAAGTGCGATCAATCCGATATACCCCTGTCTCTGAAACCGCAAGCTTAAAAAACTGCCCATCCGCGAGCACACTTCGACTAACATCAAGGTGTGGGTTATCCGAGGTCTCGTAGCTGGTGGGCAACTGCTGATTAACCGGATGTCTCACCTCAATTCGCATGTGCCTATAGCGCCGCAGTTTTGCAGATGTTGAATCATAGGTTACAAGACGCGCCACCAATGTAGCAGCTGGCCGCTTACGTGATAGTCCAAGACCAACGACAACGGCTGCCTCTTCACCGACGCCTTTGACTGGCTCAAAAGAGTACTCATCGTACTCTGCTTCCATTACGCGAACACTGGGCTGTACCAGGGCTGGAAGATCCAAAACCACCGAGGACTCCAGGAGCCCACCTACATCCACTTCAGCATCCCCCCATTCTGCACTCAGTTGATAGACACTGCGGCCAGGCGTAGAATCTATGAGCTCAAGGGTAGCATCTTGCGCAGCAGCCGGTGCACAAATAGCAGCCAGTACTGACAAATACAACGTTCCGAAAATCCTTACCCGGTTCACTAGTCCAGATAATTGCCAAGATTGCACGTTAATAAGTTATCGAGCAGTTACAGCCTAAGATGTTCCTGCGTATACACTTGGTAACTTTGGGCAATGGGAATTTTCGCTGGGAAAAGTAAATCGCGTCTACTCCGAATAAATTCGGATGTTTCAAAGAATCCTAGTCTCAAAACAGTTCCTCAAGCCGTCTGGGAGAACTGGTGATGATGCCCTTCTCTGTTTCCTGTAAACTTGCCACCGTTACCTCAGGGTCATGTTCAAAAAAGAGCTGCCACTGCTCAGCAAGGGCTTTGTCGAGAAAATGTGCCTTCTCTGCCACGGTGGTCAGTGGTCTAACATCATAAGCCATAACCCATGGCGACCGAAGATGATGAACTGTTGGCAGCAGATCTGCACAAAAAACGACAGATCCTTCTTTACCACGGATCCTGACCAATTGCTGAGCAGTCGTATGACCGTTAACCACCATGAGATCAATACATGGAAAAAGTTGCCCTTCACCCTGATGTGTTCTTAGCTGTCCATTCGCAGCAAGCGGTTCAAAATTATCCGGGAGAAAAGATGCTCTTTCACGGACATTAGGGGTTCTTGCACTCTCGAGGTGACCCAGCTGTAAATGGTAGGTTGCGTTTTTGAATTTTGGTACAACCCGCCCTCCGTCGTAAGTCGTGCTCCCTCCTGCGTGATCAAAATGAAGATGTGTCAGAATTACATCCGTGACATCTTCTGCAGTAAAGCCGGCTTTCTTCAAAGAATCATCCAGAGTACATCCCTCAAGAGCAAAAATATCCTTGAATCGTGCATCGTGTTTGTTGCCTGCACCGTTATCAATCAGGATTACACGTCCGTCTCCTTCCAAGAGTAGGGATCGCATGCACATGGAAATCCTGTTTCGGTCATCAGGAGGCATTCTGCGTGCCCACAATACGCGTGGAATGATTCCAAACATCGCACCCCCATCCAACCTGAAACGGCCACATTCGACAGTATGCAACGTATATGAACCGATTTGCGGCATCGTGTTTAGTGTTCTCCGTTCAGAAAGTCCTTAGCGTGGCCATTCGACATTATGTGCATTTGCTTCTTCGCATTCCGTTCAACCTTGGGAATGAATTCAGACAGATAGTCAATTAAAAACATCACTCGATCCGCTTCACTTCGCATTTCAAGTAGATCCTGACGCTGAGGAAGCGATAGGCCGCAATTGCGTCCAATGAGCCACGATAAGGGATGATTGGACTGATAGTACTGGGGATTGATGTTTGCGCCAATGATTTCCAGAAGTTTGATATGCTGAGCAATCAGCCGCTCTCCTTCCGGGGATGCTCCCGCTTCAACCGTGTCGTTATATGGGTCCAAGTATCCTTGCCGATAAACTGCGGCCTCGTCTATCATATAGACCTTTACCCGATGAATCCCTTCAACCTCGATATCGAGTTCTCCTCCTTCGTAGCGCGCCAGCACACGTTTGACGCGAGCAATGCAACCAATCTCTTTTACTTTGTCGTCATCCTCCCACACAATTACAAACAGCCCATGGCTGGCCAGACAATTGTCCACCAGTTTTCTGTAGCGTTTTTCGAAGACATGCAGAAATTTTTTCTCTCCTGGATACAATGTCGATTCCAGGAAGAAAAGTCCGAGTCTATTTGGTATACTCAAACTCATGATCGGCTCGAATGAGAGCAAAGCAGCACGAGTCCTGCAGATTTAACTCTCAAGTTAACATGCGGCATGTTTGTCTGTACAGTCTTCTGTTCCTGTCAGTGGTCTGCCCTATCACGGAAAGCCGTGCGCAGGATGGTTTTGGAGCGATTAATCGTCTATCCGAAAAGCTCGTGCACCAACGCTGGCAAACACAAAACCGGTTCAACGCATTGGCGGGCGTATCGTTGATTGGTGCCCAATGGAGGGGACTTGCGTTGTTGAATTGGGATTTTGCTGATTATCCCTTTGCGGGGCGACTACGCGGGAGCATGAGACAGGGACCTCTCGGACGTTATACGCCTGACTGGGACGAAGTATACGATCTGCTGCGAATCATTCAGTTTGCTCGTATCCAGACAGACAATCTCTATGTGCGGCTCGGTCCAATTAAGGATATGCGGCTTGGTATCGGACATATCGCGAATCACTATAATTCGTCTATCGCTTGGGATATGCGTACTGTGGGTTCCGAGTTGGCATGGACTGGAGGACCGGTCGAGCTCAGTGGTTTCAGTAGTGATGTACGTCTGAATGACGTATTTGGGGGAAGAGCAAGTCTCGAGCTGCCATATGACAGTAAGCTGGGTATAAACTACACCAATCATGATCGTACTGACATGACGGCCTGGAGCGTTGATTTGCAGGTTGCCGTGTTTGAAACAGGCCGTATTGTGT
This sequence comes from Bacteroidota bacterium, assembly GCA_028875125.1. Lineage (GTDB taxonomy): Bacteria > Bacteroidota > Rhodothermia > Rhodothermales > Bin80 > Bin80. The sequence goes on from JAPPGC010000048.1 coordinate 52,690, forward strand.
TTGCCCCTTATGCGAGTTACGCCTGGTATACACGACACGGAGACGGTCTTGCCTTTGGCGCTGATGTGCATAGCGCAGGCTTCCTGGATCTGTTAAGCTTCAAACTCAGAGTAGGGGCCTTTTACAACAGCCGTCACTTTATTCCAGGATATGTCGGACAGCTATTTGCTGTGAGCAACTCACACAACCGTATTATACGTAATGGGGCTGACCTTGACGACCTTGCACAGGATGACTTTGCCGGTATTGCCCTTGGAGAGGCGCGGGGGGTAAATGACCTGCTTACAGCGTTCTCCCTTCAGATCAGGGAGTCGTTCTGGGTCGAATACAGCTGGCGCAGGCACTTTGGCCCTCAACCTCTCAGCGAATTGCACTTCAGACTCTTTGTAAAGCGAGGGCCCTACTTCATTCTTGAAGTCGGTGTTGACCGCCTGGGAGAGCGTACCTTCCTTGGCATCTTCAACCCTTTCGCTGAACAAAGTGGACTCACGTTTGCAACCACCTTACACATCAGAAAAGCATTCTTCCTGCACACGGAGGCCCGGTATACCTTTGAACCCATTGAGTCCAGCCCTCACTACCTGGTTCAGAAGAGATTTGAGCCCTTGGTCGGTATTCGCGTAAACCTGTGACCTACGAGACGTCCTTGCTCATTTCGATCATGCGCTCAATCGGCTTGAGCGCACGCCGGCGAATGGACTCCTCCATAGTGATTTCCGGGAGCTCGTAACGCATGCACGTATAGAGCTTTTCGAGTGTGTTGAGACGCATATGCGGGCACTGGCTGCAATTGCACCCGCTTTCTGGGGGAGCTGGAATAAAATACTTGTGCGGCGAATCCTTACGCATCTGGTGCAGAATCCCCTCTTCCGTTGCAATTATAAACGAATTCGCTGCATCTTCACGGGCATATCGCCGGATTCCGCTGGTTGAACCTACAAAGTCTGCATGTCGAAGAACTGCCTCTTCGCACTCTGGGTGCGCCAAGATCTGCGCTTCGGGAAACTTCACCTTCAAGGCTACCAATTTGCGTTCGCTGAACGTTTCATGTACAATACATACCCCATCCCAAATGACGAGGTTACGTCCGATTTTCCGCTCAAGCCAGCGACCCAGATTACGATCTGGCGCAAAAATGACCGGCTGGGATTCGGGTATCAATCGCAGCAAATGCTCTGCATTAGTGGAGGTGCAGATAATGTCACTCCTGGCCTTTACGGCAGCAGAGCAGTTGATGTAGGACATTACCAGATGGTCGATATGCGCGTCACAAAAGGCCTGAAACTCATCCGCCGGGCAGGTATCTGCCAGAGAACATCCCGCATTCAAATCCGGGAGTAGCACCTTCTTATGCGGGTTCAGTATCTTGGCCGTTTCAGCCATGAAATGAACCCCTGCGAACACAATGATTTCCGCTTCGGTTGCTGCTGCTTGGCGAGAGAGTCCCAACGAGTCCCCAATAAAATCAGCAACATCCTGAATCGCCGGCTCCTGATAGTAATGTGCTAACAGCACAGCATTCTTTTCTCGTTTCAGGCGCTCAATTTCCTCATATAGATCCAGTCCTGTATCTACCGGATCATCAATAAATCCAATTTGCTCTAATCGGCTGCTGAGGACGTCCTGTGAAGCCAGCATGGTGATTTATCAAACTGCAACGCAATAACCGCTTAGTTGCCACCTTTACCACGGGGCTGCAATGAACGCCCAATGAAGGATTTTGTGCCAAACGGCAATATTCTTCATCGTAACCGAAATTACCCTCAAATTCGCAAAATCACTACGCCTCCTATCTGACTGCGCCTACGCGATGATCGCCTTCTATATGCGCTAAATCCTGACAGAAGCCATAAATAAGGACGCAGCCTGCCCCCAGTCATCCGATTCACCGTAATATCCCATGATTAAAAACTTATTCTGTCAGGCACACAATTGGCTCTATTTGATGAGCGTCATGCGTCCACCAGCACGATGAATGTCCTTCCCCATTCGCGCCGTGACCTGATAGATGTATGCCCCGGAGGACAGGTGGGACACATCCAGGGTCAGTGGCTTTGAAGCACCGGCCGCCACTGCCGGAAATTCTTCGCGGTAGACCCGCTGGCCGAGCAGGTTAAAGACATCCACAGTGACAGCCGCCACATGCGGTAAATCCAGTAAAATGGTCGTGGATGGATTGAACGGATTTGGATAACTTCCAAGCAGATTGAAGTCGACCACCAAAGGCGTCTCCGATATGCTGGTAGGCGTGTTCGAAACCGTCACCGTAACCCAGTCGGGAGCTGAGTACGCATGTCCGTAATATTCGCTTGGATTTCCCCTATGTCCGGGAGCCACCACCAACTTAAAGTACACTTCTCCTTCCACCGTGGGCGCCGTAAAGCTGGGCCTGGCCGTGTCGCCCCCCGTCAAGGGCAACGCCCCTGAAATGGGTACATCTGAATCAGGGCCGTCTACCTGAATCCAGTCCCACCGAACATTATCCCCCCACGGTCCTTCGACACTGCCTGAAATCGAAACCGTACCCCCCGGCTGTACCGTTAGATCTACACCAGCGTTGACAACCGGGCTGAAGGGGGCGCCGGGATTAGCTCGTAGAGACAAGCCGAAGAGGGACACACGTTGCCTCAGGGATAGTATAGCATTCTTAGCAAAGACGCCGTCGGGGAGTGTGGACAGATCGTTGCCCCCCAAATCAAGCCCAGTCAAGGAGGTTAGTTCATCAAAGATGCCGTCGGGAAGCGTGGACAAATCGTTGTCCTGCAATTGCAGCCATTTCAGCGAGGTCAGTTCATCAAAGATACCGTCGGGAAGCGTAGAAAAATCATTATTCCACAACTCAAGCCAAGTCAGCGAGGTCAGTTTATCAAAGATGCCGTTGGGGAGCATGGACAAATCGTTATTCCACAACTGTAGCCTATCCAGCGAGGTCAGTTCATCAAAGATGCCATCGGGAAGCGTGGCAAAATCGTTCTTGTGCAACCGAAGCCCAGTCAGCAAGGTCAGTTCATCAAAGATGCCGTCGGAAAGCGTGGAAAAATCGTTTTCCCCCAAATCGAGCCATTTCAGCAAGGTCAGTTCATCAAAGATGCCGTCGGGGAGCGTGGACAAATCGTTACCCCCCAAACCAAGTCCAGTCAGCAAGGTCAATTCATCAAATATGCCGTCGGGAACCGTGGACAAATCGTTACCCCCCAAATAAAGTCTTGTCAGCAAGGTCAATTCGTCAAAGATGCCGTCGGGAACCATGGACAAATCATTGCGCGACAAATCAAGCCCAGTCAGCGAGATCAGTTCATCAAAGATGCCGCCAGGGAGCGTGAACAAATCGTTGATGTGCAAATCAAGCCAAGTCAGCAAGATTTGTTCATCAAAGATGCCATCGGGCAGTGTTGCCAAACTGTTTTGCCTCAAATCAAGCCAAGTCAGCGAGGCCAATCCATCAAAGATGCCATCGGGAAGTGTGGTCAGACGGTTGGCACTCAAGTCAAGCCTATCCAGCGAGCTCAATTCATCAAAGATGCCACGGGGGAGCGATCTGAGGCCATTAGATCGTAAATAAAGCTCAGTCAGCGAGGTCAGTTTATCAAAGATGCCGCCGGGGAGTGGGGCCGACTCCACATTGTGTAAAGCAAGCCCTTTCAGCGAGGTCAGTTCATCAAAGGCGTCGACGGGGAGCTCCGAGAAATCGTAGACCCACAACCTTAGCCAAGTCAGCGAACTCAGGTCATCAAAGATGCCGTCGGGAAATGCGAATAAATCGTTCCCCCACAAAAAAAGCGACGTCAGCGAGGTTAGTTCATCAAAGATGCCGTCGGGCAGTGCCGACAAATCGTTGCGCCACAAATCAAGCCCAACTAACGAGGTCAGTTCATCAAAGACGCCGTCGGGAAGTGTGGACAGAGCATTCTGCCCTAAATCAAGCCTGTTCAGCGAAATCAGGCCATCAAAATCTCCTGCCTTTAGGCTTGAGATATTCTTTGAAGATAAATTTAGGGTACCCGTTATGGCCGCCAATTGAGTACCCGTAACTTCGGAACAGTTACTTGTAGCAGGGATTCGACTCACAATCGCATCCATGACCGCGGCCGTCCGATCACAGATATTCATGCTCCTATGGGCGACCGGCTGCACAACTGAACTTCCGTACACCGGCAATTCTGAGCGCAATCTGTCATGAACGAGCCCGTATGCTTCGGACTTTAGTCGGAAACGCTCCCGTCGGATCCGGTCATCCCGATATGGAGTCACCGTCGTAGAGATTATATTCTCCTCCCATCCTTGTTTTTTCTTGAACTCCGTCTCCATGGACGATGCGTGCTCCGACACTTGCGCGAAAACCAGACTGGAAAGAAGCAAAGACAGAAGCGCTACCAGAGACCAAACATGAGATAATCTCCATGAGAGTACCCCCTCAAGGATTCGGCTCGAAAGGGAAAGGACGGAAAACTCGTCTAATGTTCTTTGGCTGCGCGTGGACACGAACGGACAACAAAATGCGAGGCCACATTTCCCGAAAGGACGGAGTGTGGCAATCCGACTGTATGCATTTGCGATGAAGGAGATCTTCTTAAATAAAGCCGAAAAAACCATCCTCACCGGCGTTGTTTCGATGCAACTAAACTGTCCCCTGTATTAATTAAAGAGATGCTAACGAAGTGCAATATTGGGGTGGTTATGTTGGAGAACATTAGATGGTCATAGCCGGAGTTTTTGAATTTCGCCAGGCTCGTCTAATGGTCCACGATTGCAATGCAGCGCTACACTGGTGCTCGCATCGTGTTGTTTGTCATTTCCCTGGAAGCAACCAACCGCCCCCAGCATCATGAACGCTTGGGAGGATATCTGCGCCTTGGGGGGTGCCGTGATTTACGTCCTGTAGAGGGTATGTGCCGTTGAGTACCTATACAGGGATCTACAAAGACTACGGCAACCCACTAACCCCCGCCTAAATATACGCGACCATGTTAACCAAAGTTCTATTCACCATGCTTAGTTGGGATTGACTGGGAATCCCTGATGTTTGGGGATGAGCTTGAATCGTTGCACGAGACCCACCAGGTTGCGTGAGCACACTTTCCAGAAGTTGAGTGTGGCATCGTTGATTATGAATCACGGCCATTACCGCCTGCCGCTCCAAAAGATGCGTTAGCCCGACGCAACTTCACCAAGAATGGCCGACCTTTCTTCTAGGTCAGCCCCCGTAGATTCCAGAATAACCATGTACAGCGGTTCCAATTCAATCGATTTGCCAAGCACCGTACCGTCCCGGTCCACAACAATGTAAGTCGGCAAACCCTGGATTGACCAATCATTGTAGAGCTTGGACTCTGGGCCCACGAACCAGTTGACGTACGGCAGATCCGCACGGCTTTCCATGAATTCCTCCACCAGCTCCACGCTCTCATCCACACTGATGGTAATGACTTGAAAATCTAGATCTCCCAGTGTCTCGCTAAGCCGCTCGATGTCGGGAAGACTTGCGATACACGGCACACACCACGTGGCCCAAAAGTCAAGGAGAAGCACATTGCCGCGGTACTGACTCAACGACTCCTGGTCTCCGCCAATGCGCTGCGCATGCGCCTCAGGAATCGTCCGGCCGACGGCCAAGTTGTCGAGCACATACAGAACCGGCTGGATAGCCTCGCCTCCCGGCTGACCCCGAAAAACCGTGACATCGCCATACTCCGAGGCGACTAATTCGGCCATGTGCATCACCTCTGCACGTATTTGCGCACGTTCGTCGGCAGACTTGCTTAGATCGTCTACATCCTTCAATCGCTCGCTGGCCGACCAGTAGGCCCCACGTCCACGCAATTGACGTTGGTTGCTGCGCGCTACGACCTCGTCTACTAGGTCCACGCCCCTGTCGCCTCCGAAGCGTATGAGTCCCAAAAGAATGCGATCAAGCCGTAGATCATGGATGTAGTGCGTTTCAAGAAGTTCGAAAACTGCATCTTCGTAATTTGATCGAACAGCCTGATCAATATTCCGAAGCTCGTAGAACGCGAATCTCAGCGCCATAAACCCCAGATCATCCACCGGATTTGCGTTGGCGATGGTCAATGCCGCGTCTACAGCAGGCAGCGCGTCCGGCATTTCGAGACCCAAAGCTATTGTCGCATCTTCCCAGTCCTTAGCCTCGTTGCCTGGCTCCCGAATCCACTGCGATACACGCTGAGTGGCAATCCTCTGGTCAATCTTGTATCGCTCGACCGTCTGCCAGGCGTTAATGCGGTCGGGGCCGGTCTCGCCGGAATTGGACCCACATGCCGCGAGAACTATGATCATCAAGAGGACGAGTACCACCTGGGCTTTGCTACGTCCGAATCGGATGGCAAGGACGGTACAATTTGTGCAGACGCTATGTGCGGGCCAGAGGTGGACCATACTGATGTGATGTAGATGTGGTGTCTCCCCAAATACCCATAGTCGCGGTTCATGTTCGCCAGCCGCGCATTCTCCACAAATTCGCCGCCATCGGCTGACTTCACCGCCTTGTGATGGCTCATGCACCAATTGACTAGCTTAACTGCCTTCAGACCATGCTCAACACAAGTCGCTGCCTTCGCCATGGTTCGCATCCTGGGTCGGTTCTACAACATCCGGCCTGGAGGCGAAGTCACCATCTGCGAGGGTCGGATTCTGGCATAGCTGCGGGAAGTGGAAGTGTCATTTGTAGAAGACAAAACCACAGTGCGCCATTTTTTGATTCCGTCGGTGGCCAACAGTATCAGGATCCGGCTCTTCAAAGCGCTGGGGCTGACGATCCTGCGCCAGACGAAACCGGTGGAAAATGACCCGCAAACGGCGAAGATAAACGCAACTGACCGAGGAGTGTCAGACCGCACCAAGCGGCCTGACCGCCCCAGTTTGTAGTGTTCAACTTTTCTGAAACAGCCCCTAAAACGGGCAAAAAACCCCGAAATGAGGCCTTTTGGGCCTTCCGAGAGATATAAACCGTCGAACTAAGGATTACGGCTACCCACAATCGCTTCCCAAGATAAACGCGACCATGCTCAACCAAATCTCCGTCAACAACCAGAAGGGTCGCGAGCGGTCCCCAAACAAGGATCGTTGGCAAACTGGGTCCAAAGCACCCACAGGTTGAGCCTCACTAGGTAGAGAATGGTATTTATTGATTAAAGGAATTCATCAATCCTAACTGACAGCAATGGAAGTCGACATGCCACCGTACCGCGACCTAGATTAGAAGCGCAGGCAACCATAGAATACCGAACTACCTCTGAATTCAGTCAGAAACTAAACTCCCAGAATCATGGATACCACAGAAAAACGCAATTCGTGAGGCTGAATAATTGATTTTCAATGCTTTAGAATTGCACAATCGGTAAAGCGTCCTTTCCCTGCTATCACTTCTGTGGCTTCGGCTGTGCCCAAAGTTGTCCATCCTCCAACAATAAAACACGATCACATAGTCCGCTCAGCGTGGGATTGTGTGTGGCAATTATGAACGCCTGATCATGGGTACGGCTCAACTTGAGAAGTTCCTCATGCAATGCCTCGGCCGTTTTCGTATCCAGACTGCCGGAGGGCTCATCAGCAAGGACCAACGCCGGCCGGTTCATTAACGCGCGTGCCACTGCGACACGCTGCTGCTCTCCACCAGATAATTCCGCCGGACGATGCCCCAGCCGCATCCCCAACCCCAACTGCTCTAGAAGCGTTTCTGCTCGTGCTTGAGCTTGAGCGCGCCCCTGCCCGGCAATCAATGCGGGCATGGCCACATTTTCCAGCGCGCTGAATTCAGGTAGCAAGTGATGAAACTGAAAGACGAAGCCAACCGAAGTATTACGCCAGCGGCTGAGTGCATCATCACTCTGCTCAAAAATATCTTGTCCGTCGTAGCATACGTGCCCGTTGTCTGGGCGATCCAATGCACCCAGCAGGTGAAGCAATGTACTTTTACCAGTGCCGCTATCACCTATGATTGCTACAACCTCCCCAGCCTCGACGGTCAGGGAAAGGCCACGAAGTACCTCCAGTCTCACACCAGAACCGGTGCTAAACCCTTTTTCCAGATCCTCTGCAACCAGACGCGGGTACATCAAAACCTCGTGTTGACCACATTGGCAAATTCTGAGCCAAAAGTGTACGAAAAACCAAACCCGACGCTAAAGTAGTAGTCCGTTGCAAGCTCGCGTTGCTGGAGAAGAATATCCTCCAGGGATAATTCACCGAGCGGCAAAGAGAGTTGATCCCGAATCATTTCAAAACTTCCCTCGAATTCGAAAGAGAAACCCTCAAATAAACGAACGGAAAAATTTGCAAATATCTCTGCACTTTGTTTAGATAAGTCGTTCAGATACTGAGCGCCCTCCAAACCGCTATAGATGTCTCCCCAGGGGCGACGTATCATCACGGTAGCATCCAATTCATGCAGAGGTAACCATTCCTCCGTCTTGTCGAAGATGGTCCTCTCAAAATAATCCGTATAGTTTATCCCCATCCTGTATACGATGGTGATCGCACGCCTTGTCGCCACGTCGTAGGGTAATACACTATATTCGACGCCCGGTATCAGAGTAAGCCAGTGGCGTAGATTGCGATCGTCTCGTGTCACGTAATCTGCAAAAAATCCCACCGACCAATGGGGACCTAGGCTACGAATAACGTAGCTGTCCAATCCATGTCGAGTGATACTGCTGCGTACGTTTGGCCTACCTTCTCGCTGAATCCGTACGAGATCGTAGTTAAAGTACGGGCGAAAGCGGATTTTCCATTGCTCACTTCGATGGTCAGCATAGAATCCCCAACGTGAGTCAAAGACCGTCCGATTGGACTCCCGATCCAGCTCAAAATCGCCACCATACAAATTGAAAACCCAGTGACGCCACGGATCACTGCCCAGTATCTCATCGGCTTCAGGTCGACCCCCTTCGCTATAGACAAGAGAAAACTCGTCTGCTGCATCAAGGTAACCCAGAAAAGGGGCCAGCCCCAATCGCAACGCCTCATTTATAACCGCACGAGTTTCCTCACCTGAAGCATCTTGACTCAACACCCTAGTAAGATTTAACTCAGACCCTACCCGAGATCCAAGTCCTATGAAAGATAATTCGTACTGCCGCCCGCTTAGCACCGTGAAACTGCTCGTAATAAACACATGCACATCAGCCTGCTGCGGATCTCTTACATAATCAACAAAAGTCAACTCTGTACGGATATAGGACTCGTCACATCTACCACAGTCAAGGAACACCTTAACTGTCTCATTAGCGTTCTGGGCAGTCACTTTCCCAGGTATCAACAGTAGTCCGCCCGACAAAAATCCGGTACCCCACAAAATGCATACAACCATCCACGATTTAGGCATTACGTTCAAGATTGTAACGTTTAATTTTTGTGTGTAGAGAGGATCGCTGCACTCCAATCTGCTTTGCGGTCCGACTTATGTTCCAGTTGTTTATATCCAGCTTATGCTGGAGAAAACTCCGTTCGGCCTTATCCCGAAAATCAGACAAGTGCTCACTGGTAATTAGCATTTCACTAAACTCCTGCCCCTGACCAGAACCGGGCAGAACGAGGCGCTGCACGTCTGATGCTGTAACGGCGTCAGACTCACTCAAAATCATCAGGCGCTCCACTACATTGCTTATCTCACGCACATTTCCTCGCCAGGGTAAATGGGAGAGTAATTCAAGCGCTTGCCTTGTAAATGTCTTGGGTTTAAGCCCGTTGCGAGTAGATAGCTGAGAGGAAAAGTGTTCAAGCAATATTGGTACATCCCCGGTTCGTTCACGTACCGGCGGCATGTGCAACAGGATTACGCTAAGCCTATGATATAAGTCCTCCCTGAAGGTGCCCTCCAACGCCCCCGAACGGAGATCTTTGTTGGTCGCTGCTACAACACGGACATCCACTTTGATAGTACGCCTACCACCGACCCTGGTAATTTTATTCTCCTGCAAGACACGCAGCACTTTAGCCTGTGCTGGCATGCTCATGTCACCGATCTCATCAAGGAACAGCGTCCCTCCGTGTGCCTGTTCAAATTTCCCAACTCGCTGCCGATTTGCTCCGGTAAAGGAGCCTTTTTCGTGACCGAATAATTCACTCTCAATCAGTTCCGCCGGAATTGCAGCACAGTTTACTGCTACCATTGGTCCTTCCCGGCGCGGGCTCTGATGATGCAACCAGCGTGCAGCCAACTCCTTGCCTGTACCTGGCTCTCCAGTAATCAATACACGTGCTTCTGTAGGGGCAACACGCGCAATGAGGTCTTTCGTTGAGCGAATCGCATCACTCTTGCCGAGCATTGGCGTAAGCGTACCTCCCTGCTGCTGTATCAGGGTCTGACGCAGTCGCCGATTCTCGGTTACCAGCTTCCCTTTTTCGAGTGAGGAGCGAAGCGTAACCAGCAGATGCTGCAGATCTGGTGGTTTCTCAATAAAATGAAACGCCCCCTTTTGCGTTGCTTCCACGGCAGTTTTAATATCTGCGTGTCCACTGATCATAATGACTGGCAACTCCGGCCATACCTCTAGACAGGTATCCAGGACTTCGATACCATCTCGTTTAGGCATCTTAATGTCCAGAAGCACCGCATCAAAGGTGCGTTCTCTAAGCTTTGCTAGTGCGGCATCTCCATCAGATGCCTCATCAACTTCGACATCTTCGTACTCGAGGATTTCCCGAAGCGTTCGCCGAATGCTTTCCTCGTCGTCAACGATCAGTACACGGGGAACAGACATACCCGATTATTTATTGCGAGCACGTGCGAAGCCCAACATAAAATCAAACTCGTCTGCCAAAGCGGCTTCTGGATACCGCTCCTTCGCCTCAATAAGAATCTCTTCAGCAGCAGAAAACTCACCGGCCGACACAAATGCTCGCGCTGCTGAATGCAAGTAATGGGGCGAGCGCAAGGAGTTGTCATCCATATCTGCCGCACGCTCAAACAGAGCAGCCGCTCGGGAAAAGTCTTCCTGAAGTTCGTGAATCGCAGCGCGACCAGCAGTAGCACTTGCGCCTATGAAATCGTTGCTTGCATCGAATTGCTCAAACTGTTCCAGCGCGTCATCATACTCTTCCAACTCAAAATGAGCATTGCCGGCATAAAAGCGGGCAGTATTACCGGCAGGCGTGCTGCCATATTGATCAACAATGTCCAACAACCCAAGTGTCTCTCCAGTACCGTCCAGCGCAACACGATGATCGCCCTGTTCATACTCAAGGACAATTGCGCCCAATAGTTCCTGGGCCTGATTGTCACGTGCCCCTTGGATATAGCTATACCCCAGAATCGCCGCGATTATTACGATTACTCCAACGGCTGCTCCGGTAAGGATCCGCCTGTTTCCGTAGTACAGGGCCAACAGGGGCGTATACCAGCGCCCACTTAACTCAGCCTGCTGACTACTCCGCCCCAAAACCCCCTTTGGGGCCTTAAACTTTGCCATTTTCTTTAATCTGATTCAATTCGGTCCTGTCACAGCGAGTATAATCCACTCACCATGTAATCATTTTCCCTATTCGTTCGTTTTACCGCCTTCTTTGAAGAATGCTCAATTTTGGGCCTATTACTCCCAATATTGGATTTAACTTCGAGATCGCGAGGTCGAAACGCATGACATCGACCGGTTAACCACATTCAACAAACTATGATTAAACATAAGGATGGCGTACAAACTCGCAATTAACGGATTTGGTCGCATAGGCCGTTTGGTACTACGTTCGATTCTGGAACGTGGTGACAATATCTTCGACGTTGTTGCGGTCAATGACCTTACAGATGCCACTACGCTTGCTCATCTGTTCAAATACGATTCGGTACACGGTACTTGGCCTGGCAGCGTGTCAATAGATGGTGACAATCTATGTATTGATCGCCATGTGATCCCCGTGCTAAGCGAACGAGATCCGTCCAATTTGCCATGGAGAGCTCTCGGTTGTGATATCGTAGTTGAATCCACCGGTTTCTTTCGCAGTCGCGCGGGTGCAGGCAAGCATATTGCAGCAGGTGCACGAAAAGTAGTGATCTCTGCCCCAGCCAGTGACCAGGTTGATGCTACGGTGGTGTTGGGGGTGAATGACGACGTTCTCACAGGTAACGAAGAAATCATATCGAATGCGAGCTGTACCACCAACTGCATCGCTCCGATGATCAAAACCATTGACGAGGCATTTGGAATTCAAAGCGGTTTGATGACGACCGTACATGCTTATACAAGCGGTCAACGAATACAGGATGCGCCACACAAGGATCTGAGACGTGCACGCGCTGCTGCTTGTTCAATCGTACCAACGACTACCGGAGCCGCCAAAGCTGTCGGACTGGTCCTGCCTCAAATGCAGGGTAAGCTTGATGGGATGGCCTTGCGGGTACCGATCCCTGATGGCTCGCTGACAGATCTTACGGTTCAAGTGAATGCGACGCCCAGTAAAGCAGACGTTAACGCAGCTTTTGAGGCTGCCGCCACAGGGACCCTAAAGGGTATTGTGGATTTCTGTACTGATCCAATTGTCTCTATTGATATCGTTCATAATCCCCACTCGGTGATTTTCGATAGTTTGGCAACCATGGTCCAAGGTAATACCGTAAAGGTTCTGGGCTGGTATGACAATGAGTGGGGATATGCAAACCGTGCGGCGGACGTTGCCGCCCTGCTGATTCAGAAAGCTGGTTGAATTACAGGCCCGCAATGGAGAAACTGACACTGAAGGACCTAGATTTAGGGGGAAAGTGCGTTCTTGTGCGGGTAGACTTTAATGTTCCCCTACGAGAGGGGGACGAGTCCGGTCGTTACGAGGTCGCTGACGATACACGTATTCGTGCTGCACTGCCCACTATCGAGGCTATCAGAGAGGCCAATGGAAAAGCAGTCCTAGTGAGCCATTTAGGGCGCCCAATGGGAAAACCCGACCCACGATTCAGCCTGGCCCCTGTTGCAGATCGCTTGGGTGACCTATTGGGTACGATGCCTAGATTCTCCAGTGAGACGATCGGAAACATCGTGGAGAAAACTATCCAGACCATGCCTTTTGGTAGTGTTATTCTTCTCGAAAACACACGCTACTTTCCTGGTGAAACAACAAACGACCCAGACTTTGCTGCAGACCTTGCAAAGCTTGGAGACGTGTTTGTCAACGATGCATTTGGAACCGCTCACCGGGCACATGCTTCAAACGTGGGAGTTGCGAAGCACGCTTCACTCGCCGCTGCGGGATTCCTATTGGAAAGAGAGTTAGTTCAGCTGGGCAGTGTACTTGAGTCTCCCCATCCGCCCACTGTTGCCCTATTGGGAGGAGCAAAAGTCTCCGATAAGATGGGCGTCATTACCAACCTGACTGACATCGCGGATCATATCCTGATCGGTGGAGCGATGGCCTATACATTCCTGAAGGCTAAGGGCATTTCTGTGGGGAACTCACTCGTGGAGGAAGATCGTCTGGACGATGCCCGAGAAATACTCGATAAAGCCGCGGGGAAGCTCCTCCTGCCCTGTGATCATGTTGTCAGTACGGCTATAGATAAACCGGAAGAACGTCGGGTCCTGTCCGGCTCCATTGAAAACGATTTCATGGGATTGGATATCGGCCCCGAGACCATTGCACTATATACCGAGAAGGTGCTACAGGCTGGAACCTGTATTTGGAATGGCCCCATGGGCGTATTTGAAGTTACAGCCTTTGCATCAGGGACAAATGCGATGGCGCATGCTGTGGCTAAGTCGACCGATCAAGGCTCAGTAACCATCGTAGGGGGTGGTGATTCTGTGGCTGCCATTAAACAGACTGGTTTGGATAGCAAGGTGACACATGTTTCAACCGGAGGTGGTGCAATGCTCGACTTTCTGGAGGGCAAGGCACTTCCTGGACTTGTGGCACTGACTGATAAACAGTAATCTCTCCTGAACTGCATTGATCTGCTCCGTCGTAATTCCGACCTATAACGAGGGAGCCTATATCGAGGCCGCTCTCGACTCCGTTAGAGAACAATCTCCACCTTGGGAGATCATTGTCGCAGATGGAGCTTCGACGGATGAGACCTGCCAGATTGCCTCGTCTTGCGCGAAGGTTATTCGGGTTGCCCGAGGTCGCGCGCATCAAATGAATGCAGGAGCACATATGGCAGAGGGCGAACTGCTCGTTTTTCTCCACGCTGATTCACGCCTACCGTCAGGAGCTCTGGATCACTTGAGGCAGCTGTTTTATCAGGGATCACTGGAGGCTGGCATATTTGCTCTGAAGTTTGATCCGACGGGGTTCTGGCCCAGCATTTATGCCGCATGTGCACGGTTGCCATGGCACAGGCTCTGTTTTGGAGACCGCGGAATATTTATCCGACGCGATGTTTTTGAAACATTGGGCGGGTTCCCAGAAGTTCCGATCTTTGAAGACCTCCAGCTTGTAAAGCAACTGCACCGCCGAAAAAGTTTTCACTATGTTCAAATGTCGGTAACAACTGCCTATCGGAGATTTGAACAGTATGGACATTTAAGGCAGCAGTGCCACAATCTTAGGCTGTGGCTGCAATACCACATGGGTACTCCACCAGAAAAATTGGCTCCGCTCTATCCCTATGGGACTCTAACAAAACTATCAGCGGGAAATGATGCCATGTGAACTTCCGACCCTCTTCTTGGGATAAGCTAACGCAAAAACTGGATACGCTGAGCGAAAGAGTAAACTGTACGCCCCACAAAACCCAAAATCGCCAATTTGGAGGTGTTCTCGGGTTCTTTGTATGAGTAATAATCACATAGCTATCTATGCTGTATCTTGTCAACTCATCTATCGTCTTACCTGAGTTTAAAATGCGCATAACCTATACCCTGTTAGCCTTGGCCTGCCTTGCGTCCATTCCAGATACCCAAGCGCAGTGGACCCCCGAAAACCCTGGTTCAGAAAATATCACTGTACTAGGACATCAACCTTTGGGAGGTCGAATGACCGTTACTGATATGGAACTCGAGCAGGAATTGAACCGCCCATATGCTTATGTGGGACGGGCATCTATCCTCGAGGACGGTCCAAAGGGAATGGATATTATTGACCTCAGTAACCCCTCAGCTCCGAAAGTACTGCTGCGTTGGCGTCTTGAGGATCAGGATCTGCTAATGAATCGGGGAGGCATGGACGTTAAGTACTTCAAGTGGGACAATAAGTATTACGTTGTCCAGTCTTTTGAATTTGCTCAAGGACCTCAATCTGACCTTGGTGCGGTAGTGTTTGATGTAACTGGACTTCCCGATCCCAATTCCGTGAGAGAGATCGCTCGTATCCACATTCCCGAATTCCCGGGAGGGTTTCACAATATCTTCATTTATCGCCATTCCAATGGTCACCCTTTACTACTCACTACTGTCCGAACCGGAAAAGCACACGTTTATGATCTGGTAGAAATCGTTAACGGAAACGTAGAGGATGCACTCATTGCCCATATACCACTACCAGACGTACCTGGAAGAGACAGTCGGTATACTTCTTACCACGACCTTTATGCTGCTTTTCATCCAGATACCGGCGAGGATCGGTTCTACGGTGGTGGAACAGGAGGATACTATGTGTGGGATATATCTGACCTTGACAACCCGGAATTGAGGGTTACGCTGACGAATGTCTCAGGAGTTGATTGGGGACATACCTTCACACCAAGCCCCGGCGGCCGCTATGCAGTTGCAGAAGCCGAGTACCAGTATGCGCCACTGCGCATTTTCGACCTAAAACCTGCTTTGGATGGAGAGCAGACAAATATTCGCGAACCCATATCAGCATGGACCGCAGATTGGCGTAATCTTGTGCATAACCACGAGGTGCGTTGGCCATACGTTTTTGTTTCTGGGTACTTGGACGGACTTCAGATTTTTAGCCTTGAAGACCCACTCAACCCGGAAACAGTAGGCTACTTTGACACATACCACGGGCCACCCACCCACGAATGGATTTCGGTGATAAATGGCGCGTTTGGTGTTGATGTTCGTAACGAAGATGGGCTTATCGCGGTTAGCGATATGACCACGGGTTTCTGGACCTTCAAAATGGATGGTTTTGAAGGTTGGAACGGTGAGCATTATGGTGTGCCAAATATTTCAAGTGTCCAAGACTGGGACAAGGAAGCACAATAATGGACCGGCGAGATTTTGTGCGTAAAGCTGTACTTGCTGCTGCCGTTGGTCCCTTCATACGTACAGTCCCACGAACTCAGCGGTATCGAACTGTATTAATAGGTTCCGGTTGGTGGGGGATGAACATCCTGCGCACTGCTCTTGCCTCGGGCACGATTGATCCCGTTGCCCTCTGCGACGTAGATACCACGCATCTGGAAGGTGCAGCAGGGGAAGTGGAGGCACTTACGGGGACCCGGCCGCAGATATACAAGGAATACGAGGAAGCCCTTTCGCGTGAGGCTTGCGACATTGCAGTTGTTGCTACTCCAGATCACTGGCACGCACTGCCGACTATCGCAGCTCTCAAAACAGGGGCCCATGTATATCTCGAAAAGCCAATCAGCCATACCATTGGTGAGGGAAAAGCAATGCTCCAGGCGGCGCGACAGACAAATCGAATCGTGCAGGTTGGAACGCATCGCCGTGTCTCTCCGCACAATCTGTCCGCCCGTGACTTCTTTAAATCGGGAAGGGTTGGAGATATAGGCAGTGTGCGTGCCTTCGTACACTACGGTGGAGGACCTGGACAGATCACACCTGACAGCGAGATACCAGAAGGCCTCGACTGGGACCGTTGGGTTGGTCCAGCACCCTATCGCCCTTTCAATCCATCAATTCATCCACGCGGTTTCAGGCAATATCTGGATTTTGCCAATGGTCAGCTTGGGGACTGGGGAATCCATTGGCTTGATCAGATCCTCTGGTTTATGGATGAAGAGCCGTTTCCTCACACAATTTCATCTGTTGGCGGGCGACATATCCGTAAAGATTCCAGTGATGCTCCCGATACACAAGTAGCTACGTTCGCGTTCGAAAAATATACCGCCACCTGGGAGCATCGCCTCTATGGAGGAAATAATGCTGAGAAATCCAACATTGGTTGCTACTTCTACGGCACCAAGGGCACCCTACACCTAGGCTGGCTTGATGGCTGGACATTTTATCCGAGCGATGATCGTGAGCCAGTTACTCATGAAGATCCACAACTGGACCAACCGGATAGTCAGAATATCCGCGCACTCTGGGATGATTTTATTCGTTCAATTGAGAGCTCCAGCCTCCCCGCCTGCGATATTGATTATGGGTACAGAGCAACAAATATGTGCCTTGCTGCCATGCTCTCGCTAAAGATTGGTCGATCTATCCAATGGGACAGCAATCAGGACACTATCATTGATGACCCTGCTGCTCAAGCCTTGATGCGCCGTCCATACCGTGAGCCCTGGATCTACCCCAAAACTTGATCTACACATATTGGCCATGCCCCACGCATGCCTGGGAATGGTGGATGAGACGGAGAGAGGATGCTGCGCTGTTGGCAGATTATTTTGATGTAGGATCCTTGGTTACAGTATCTAGCGACAGTTAAAATTACGGTATGACGACAATTAAAATTAGGGTATGG
>JAPPGC010000072.1 GCA_028875125.1 Bacteroidota bacterium
CCCATACCCTAATTTTAATTGTCGTCATACCGTAATTTTAACTGTCGCTAGATATTCGGGAATCTCCGAACCAATAGGATGACCTGCAACTTGAGGGGCAAGTATCGTGGTTACTTTTGCGTGGAGAGAGGCGATCTCATTTATTTCCCCTCTACCACCGACTTAAACTCATAGTCGACCGCTTCCGGCTCAGCAACCCAGTCAGCAACAAACACGTTTGTGTCCCGAGACGGTGTTCGGGTAACGTTGCGGTTTGAGGAGAATAAAAGTCTCTTTCCGTCAAAAGAGAACATAGGGAACGCATCAAATGTGTTTGAGTGTGTCACTTTCGTGGTCACGCCAGTCGCAATCTCCACCATGTAAATGGCAAATACGGGCCGCCCTCTACCTACGCTCTCGTAATTTGAAGCATAGATCACATGTTCTCCATCGGGATGAAAAAATGGCGACCAGTTTGCACCCGGCGCATCCGTAACTTGCCGTACATTTCCTCCATCAATGTCAGCAACAAAAACATTCAGTTCCCCGGGCTCAATCAAACCCTGATCTAACAGTTTCCGATAGTTGTGTGCATCTTCACCTACCGGACGCCCCGCACGCCATACGATTCTCTTGGAGTCTCTGGAAAAGAATGCTCCGCCATCATACCCGAGTGTATTGGTCAGCTGTATGGTTTCCCCGGTAGCGATTTCGTAACGCCATAAATCCAGATCCCCGGACCGTGTAGATGTGAACACGATGAAGCGGCCATCCGGCGATACCGTAGCCTCCGCGTCGTAGCCTGGACCACCAATGAGGAGCTCCGGGTTACTATAATCAGATTCGGCTACATAAATATCAAACGAGTCATAGATCGCCCATACGTACCGATCCCCGGCTTCAGGTGGTGCGGGACATTCCAGTGAGGTAGCATGTGTAGATGCATACAGGACCCTCCCATCCGGCAGAAAATAACCGCAGGTCGTACGCCCCTGCCCAGTTGATACAAGCGTATATTCGCCTGGCACATCAGGATCCATCACAAACTGTTGATCGCACCCCTGGCTGTTGATCTCCGCCCAGTCACTCTGAAAGATGAGTTGCTGATCATCAAACGACCAGTAAGCCTCAGCATTATTTCCTCCGAAAGTTAACTGGCGAATATTGCGCAAGTGAACTTCGCCCTCAAAACGGAGAGAGTCTGTGGTGGGATCGTAGTCTGACCTTTTTTGATTCAAACCATCCGTCGTACCTGTAAAAGCCTGTAATAACAGAATAATTTGAAGCACGGTCAACAACTGTTTTGATTGTGGGTAGCCAACGCGTAATGCGAAATTGTAATTCAAGCTTGGCATGCACAACCGGTTGGGGGCGGACTTTAACTAGTGCTTACGCGCTTGTTCCAGCGAGACCGACTGCCGGATACCCCCTCTGCGCGGCCCATTATATCGCGATCTCATAGCAATATCGGGTACTTGGAGAGCTGGGAGATAACCCAGTTAGTCGGACTTGAAGCACACTTCAATCATCATGGATGCGGTCTCGCATAAGCTTGGTACAATCCAGTGAATCATATGGCACTTAAGCGGCCGCAAGCATCGTCTACGTAATTGCACCTCCACAACTACTACCTGCCCCAGCAGTACAGCCGTAGCAATGGCGAGCCGTCCGTATCGAGTGCGACTGCCACACGCCAAGATCGAAATCGGCTACATGTGGGTGAGGGACATCCATCTGCATCTCAAGTTGTTGGTTAAAATCGCAATCATACAGATGGCCATCCCACCCTATGGACAGTGTGTTTCGACACATAAGCCCTGCAATCGTGGCCGGATTGAATGCCTGCAATAATTTGCTGAGATAGGTGTCTACTTGATTGGTATCCATCAGCCACTCCAGATACCTCGACATTGGCAAGTTGTTGAGTGTCAGCAACCTGTCAAAACTGACATCGTGGTTATGTGTAAGAGAAGTTTTCCATTCCCTCTCCAAGGAGGCCTGATTGCCCGCCAAAAACGCCCCGACTGGGTTCGTCACCAGCGTGAGCTGTCGATCCGGATCCCCGTACCCGTATCCAACCTCATTCAATCGCCTCAATACTTTGATTGACTTTTTATAGGTTCCATCTCCGCGCTGAGCATCGATGCCGATCTTGCGATGGTGCGGCAGGGAGCAGATAATCTCCACACCACACTCAGCAAACCATTCCGGTAGATGCTCACAACGCCGCGTAAGCAGCACAGTAAGATTACATCGATCGAGAACCCGAAGACCTCTGCTAACACACTCCTCAACCAGGTATTCGAAATTCGGATTAAGTTCTGGCGCTCCGCCCGTGAGATCCACAACTTGGGCCCCTGAACGATCAATGGCTTGTAAACAGGCATCAACAGTTGCCCGATCCATGTTCTCCTCAGTTCGATCCGGGCCTGAATCAACATGGCAGTGCATGCAGGTCATGTTGCAGAGTTTGCCAAGATTGATCTGCACAATCTCCAGACGATCCGGCTTCAAACGGGGCCATCCAGAGGCAGCAAGGTCAAGCCCAAATCGGCCACTGTTGGTCGGTCCTCCGGTAACGTCAGCCGAATCAAGAACTCTTAGCTGCTCCTCGGGATGCACCAGCGGGACAGCCCTGGACTTCAGCGAGGACGTAGCACGCGGACCCGGGGCAACCAGTTGCGAAGATTCTATCGTTTCCAGCGATATCATTTTGCTATACTCCACTCCACCCAAATTACATCGTTACACGTTTGACCTGGTCGAGCATTTGTACACCATGTACCAGCGATGCTCCCCCTCTGATTGCCGTGGCTACATGTACAGCTTCGGTCATCTGCTCCAAGTCTGACCCGGATTCCAAGCAGGCTGTTGTGTATGCGTCTATGCAGTATGGGCACTGAACCGTACTGGCAACTGCCAAAGCAATGAGTGCCTTTTCCCGCACCGTTAATGCTCCCTCTGTAAATACGCTGTCATAGTACTTGAAAAAAGCATCTGCCAATTCTTTGCTGCCCTCTGCGATTTCTTTAAACCGAGGTAGATGTGAGCGATGATAGTAGTGATCCATGATTAAGGGATTACATAGTTAAGCGAGAATAGATGATCCCACGATTCATCGGAAAGAGAGATCATAATCGTTATGGTCGCCGACCACGTACGGTTATACTTGCAATCCCATCCTGCTCGCTAATGACTTCAAGAGATCGAAACTGCACCACTTCAAGTTCATTGAGCCCCGCGGCAGCAATCAACTGCATGTAGGTTTCCAGTTCTTCTGCTCCAGCAACACAGCCGGCTGCTTCTTCAGCCCTGTGCAAAAGTTCAGGGTCTGGACTGCCCACAGTCACAACATCTGATATTATAAAACGACCACCTGGACGAAGTACTCGGGCAATTTCTTCATAGGCGCGGACTTTGTTGGGGACCAAGTTGATCGTGCAATTACTGATTACTACATCAACTGAGGAGTCTTCGATCGGCAATTGCTCAATGTCTCCCTCGAGAAAAACCGCATTATCTACTCCGGCGGCAGAAGCATTATTCTTTGCCCGCGCGACCATGGAAGGTGTGAGGTCCACCCCGACAATTTTTCCCTTTGACCCCACTAGTGGCGCGGCTATCATGGCATCCAGACCTGCACCGCTCCCGAGATCCAGTACAATTTCGCCAGACTGCAGATCTGCGTGATCTACTGGTGTGCCACAGCCTAGACCTAAATCGGCCTCCGCCTGGTATCCAATTTTATCCTGATAATCGCCAGGTTCTACCATACAGTAGCACGAATCTCCCCGCCCTCGTGCAATTGCATCGTACTTTTCTTGTACAGTTTCCTTCACTGTGCAGCATGATTCAATAAGCTGAGACATCACAATTTATCGGTTCATTGTCGTAGCGTATGCTACCACAATGAGCCGAACGTGTTCGCCCAAAGAGTGACTCCATGGAGTCTATGCGGGGTCATCCTCCAGTAACCAACCCGCCAATTTCCAGTTGCTCCTGCTCACGGTACTGCAGCTCATAAAGCGTTTGATAGAGTCCACCGGCAGCAACGAGTTCATCGTGTGTGCCATGCTCACGCAAAAGACCCTTATGCAGAACGAGAATCGTATCCGCGTAACGAATGGTAGACAGCCGATGTGCGACTACCAGAGAGGTACGACCCTCTAGGGTTCTCTCGAGTGCACGCTGGATCATCTGTTCCGTTTCTGTGTCAATGCTTGATGTTGCCTCGTCAAGCACCAGAATGTTCGGATCATGTGCCAGAACGCGTGCAAACGACAGCAACTGCCTCTGACCTTGTGAGAGCGACGATCCGCGTTCACGTACATCCTGATCGTACCCATTGGGTAGCTGTCCAATAAATTTATCGGCGCCTACCGCTTTTGCTGCCTGCTTGACATTATCAAGTGTAATACCAGAACTATCCAGCGCAATGTTGCGAGCTATTGATCCAGAAAAGAGAAATACATCCTGCTGAACCAATCCTATACGCCAGCGGAGATACCTGAGCCGGAATGTACGAATGTCCTGGCCATCCAGCAGAATGCGACCTTTCTGGATATCGTAGAATCGCATCAGTAGACTGATGATCGTTGTTTTACCACTGCCAGTTGCTCCTACAATTGCCACATCCTGCCCGCGCCTGATCTTGAACGAAACTCCTCGGAGCACCCAGTCCGGTGTACCATCATCATGGTTCTTGTAAGCAAACCAGACATTGTCGAAAACTATCTCGCCCTCAAGGCGATCCTGTGGAATCTGCTTCTCTACCTGTGGTAACGACTGATCATTATCCAGGATGTCAAAGATGCGCTCGGCCCCCGCCATAGCTCCCTGAAGTGTATTGAACTGCTCGGACAGGTTGCGAATAGGTTCGAAGAATTGTCGACAGTACTGCACGAATGCAATGAGAATCCCAACGGTGATTGCACCGCTCAGCGCGCTTACCCCTCCCGTCCAAAGCACAAATCCAATCGCTGTTGAAGCAATAATGTCTACTGCAGGCCAGAAGAGTGAATGAAAGAATACCGTTTTTAACTGAGCAATCTGATGCTGATCATTTATTTTCTCAAAACGATTCATCTCCACCTGTTCCCGCCCAAAAAGCTGCACAATCTGCATCCCCGTAACATGCTCCTGCATGAAAGAATTCAGGCGCGCTACCTGCTTCCGGGTTTCCCTGTACTGCCCACGTACATTGCGCTTGAACCACAAGGTTACAAGTAACATAAAGGGCATTACACATAACGTTACCAGCGCCAGTACCCAGTTCAAACTGAACATAAAAGCTGCTATGAATAACAGTTTGAACATATCGCCCATGATTACTACAACTCCCGCAGATAAGACATCTGCAAGTGCTTCGACATCTGAGGTCGTGCGCGTAATTAAGCGCCCAATCGGCGTCCGGTCAAAGAATGACAAAGATTGCTGCTGCACATGCCGAAAAACGCGTACACGCACATCGTAAATAGCCTGCTGCCCAATCCACTGTGTGAAGTACGCATTTACGTAGCTCAGTGCCCCCTCTAGCGCAAGGACCCCTATCAAGGCGATCATCAAAATGACTAAGCCATCCAGTTCACCGGGTACGATGTGATTGTCTATGGCAATTTGGATTAACCATGGGCGAAGTGGCCCCAGGAACGACACGAGCAGCACTAGGCAAAATGCTAGTATCACCCAATGCTTATAGGGCATCAGGTATCCAATGATACGTCCGAGTAGCCGTCGATCCAAGCCCTTTTCCGTGTTCATCTGGCCATACCGGCTTCTTGCTTTGCGTCCGCGGACATAATGTCGTACACGCCGTATTCGCGTGCAATTGCTGTATTTGGGAAAATCATCCGTGCTTCCTCCTCAAGAACCGATAAATCTGAATACCGGGAGCTGAAATGGGTCAGTAGCAATTTCTTCACACCAGCATCTATGGCCACTGAGGCCGCTCCAGCGGCGGTGGTATGACCAGTAGACCAGGCGAGTGCTTCGTGTTCCCGGCTGAACGTGGCTTCGTGTAAAAGTAGGTTGGCATCCTTCGCCAACTCAAGTGCTCCCGCACACGGGCGGGTATCTGTCACATACGCGAAAACTGCCTGCAACCGTGATGTATCCTCCACTTCCTTCGGAGTTATCACCTGACCTCCTGTTGTCAGGACTGATTTTCCCTTCGATAGCGAGCGAAACTGCTCACTTTTGTTGATACCAAGCATTCGTGCCCGCTTACCGTCAATTTTTCTTTTCAGCCCATACTTTGTAACGCGATACCCTACACAGAATGCGCCATGATCAAGTGGTCGAGCGTTCACACACAACTGATCTTCTCTGTATACCTCCTTATGCTCAAAGCCCTCTTTGAGCTTCACGTAATTGATCCGAAAACCGAGCGCCAATGGACTAAGCCCCGGAATAGCACTCACGACGCTGGCGAGTTCCTCTGGACCCACAATGGTAAGTGACGTGTCTCGACGTGCCAACGACATAGAGAATAAGAGTCCAAAAAGACCCATAAGATGATCTCCATGCAAATGCGAAATCAATATTGCTTTGATCCGACTATGGCGTATTCCGGCTTTCTTCAGCCGAAATTGGGTTCCATCCCCGCAATCAAACAGCAATACACTTCCATCGCTTCGCAATACATGTGCGGATAGGCCACGCTCCTTGACGAGCGTTGCAGAAGATGTCCCCAAAGGTATCAGTTCCATGTACCTACTGAATTGCTTCAAGCCTGGCTTCGAGGAGTTGCCGCCGGTGCATCTGTGCATAAAGCCCATCGTGCTCTACCAAGGATTCATGCGTTCCACGCTCAACCAAGGAACCCTCATCCAAAACAAGAATCTGATCCAGGTCCTGTATGCTGGATATTCGATGACTTACCAGAATCATCGAATGCTGTCCCTGCCTGCGACGCAAATGTTCAAGAATCCGAGTCTCTGTATTTGCATCTACGCTGCTCAAGGCGTCATCCATGATCAGTATTTTCGGTTCTCGAATAAGAGCACGCGCGATTGTGGTCCGCTGGGCTTGTCCGCCGGAAAGCGAAACCCCTCGTTCCCCTACTCCACTGTTCAGCCCTTCGGAAAATTCCAGAACCGTCTCCAGCAACTCTGCCTCAAATGCCGCCTGTCGGATTTCTTCCTCTGATGCTCCGACTGTACCAAATGCAATATTATTGCCTATTGAGTCACTGAACAGAAACACATCCTGAGCAACATAGCCAACACTTTCTCTGACTACACTAAGAGGCAGATCACGTAAATCTTTACCATCAATCAGGATACGCCCCTCGGTTGGTTCAACCAGGCGAACAATCAACTCAATCAGCGTGGTCTTTCCCGCCCCGGTTCTTCCAACTACAGCCAGGCTGCCTCCTGGATGCAATTCAAAGGATACATTTCGGAGAGCATACGGTAACCCCTGTGCATATCTGAACGACACGTTCTCAAACTTCACATGGCCGTGAAGCTGGGTAATTGAATAGTCCGTTCGGGAACTGTCGGAAATGTCCGGCTCTTCGTCAAGTACTTCGTAAATACGTTCAGAGGAAGCACTGGCACGCTGCATCATGGAAATCACAAGGCCAAACGCCGCAATTGGCCAAGTCATGAGCCCTACGTAGATAATGTATTCCGCAATATTGCCAATCGTTATCACGCCCTCAGTAACTAGGCGTCCGCCCACCCAGACCACCATGACTTGTGATAGACCAACGACAACAACAAAGATTGGCCGCCATGCCGCCTCTACACGTGCAAGTCCAAGCATTCGCGATTTGTAGAGCGTACTTTCTTCCTCAAAGGCTTCAGTCTCGGTTTTCTCCCGTGCGTAGGCTTTGACGAGCCGAATACCTGCGAGTGTCTCCTGAACGCGACTCGTGAGTTGTGCGTACTGGCGCTGGAGTGCTTCACTCCGCTTGTGTACATAGTGGGCAACAAGAAAGATTGCCACACCAAGAATTGACAACGGCATCAGTGCGTAGAGCGTCAGCGTCGGCGAGATAATAAGCATCGTAATGACCGCTACAATTACGATTACCAGCGCCCGCGTGGAATACATGATAGCCGGACCGATGTAGCGGCGCACCTGCTCAATATCACTCGTGGAGCGCGTTATTACGTCCCCGGTCTTCGTGCGATTATAGAAACTGGCCGAGAGCTTCTGTAAATGCTCGTACAGTGTATTGCGCATATCAAATTCAATATGGCGCGAGGCCACAATCACCGTTTGCCGCATCAAGAACGAAAACAAGCCACTCACCAAGCTTAGGCCGATGATGATCAACCCAAATATCAACAGAGTCCAGAAAATCTCCCAATACAACGAATGCTGTAAGACTGTCCCCTGGAATTGTCGGTACAGCACTTCAAAACGAGGAATACTGTCTACTGCCTGTCGAACCACAACGGGTACAGCAATCGCGAAGATTGCTGAGATCATCGTAAACAGTAGGCCCGGTACGAACAGACGCCAATAGCGTATAAAATAGTGGTTCAACCGGGCGAGCGAGTGCATTATTATCTATCTCCTGAGCAGCGGCAAACGAAATTCAGCAATCTCGGATCCGTAAATCAGCCAAACACGTAACCCGAATATATACGAAGATCACCGAATTCACCCATGAATACAAAACTGAAAAATGTCCGCCTGATTGGAGTCCCGATGGATTTGGGACAGGACCTGCGTGGGGTTGATGTAGGTCCCAGTGCCCTTCGCTATACAGGGCTCGCGGAACGCCTGCGCCGGTTAGGACACCAAGTTGAAGACTGTGGCAATATTCCAACCGCACTGCAAACCTCGTTCCCGGTAAATGAGGACTATACAGACGCTATCCGTGATGCCTGCGACCTGCTTTACACCGAAGTTTCCCGCGCCGTTGCCGAAGGCTACTTTCCGTTAGTGATGGGAGGAGATCATTCAATTGCTATCGGCAGTATCGGAGGGACAACGCGCGATGCGCCAACGGGTGTAATCTGGATTGATGCCCACGCAGATTTAAACACCCCGACCTCCTCCCCCAGCGGAAATATTCATGGCATGTCCCTCGCAGTCCTTTGTGGATCAGGAGATGACCGGTTAGTCAACGTTGGCCACCCTGGCCCAAAGCTCCGCTTAGAAGACGTAGCCATCATTGCGCTGCGGGATATTGATGCAGAAGAGCGTCGTGTTCTGCGTGAATCCAAATTGGGTATTTATACCATGCGGGATATTGATGAACGTGGGATCGGAGAAGTTATCAGGGAAGCACTCAACCAACTGGGAAACCATAACAGATTGCATGTGAGCTTTGATGTAGACAGCATTGATCCGCATTTTGCACCAGGTGTCGGGACGCCTGTAGAGGGTGGCCTCAATCCACGTGAAGCGCATCTGTTAATGGAACTCATAGCCGAGGATGGCCGACTGGCCTCAGCCGAAGTTGTAGAAATCAACCCAATCATTGACGAGCACAACCGGACTGCTCAACTGGCTGCCGGACTTTTGACCTCTCTGATGGGCAAAACCATACTATGAACCTCTACATTCGATTGGCACACTCTCAAGGCGCGTAGATATATCTCTTAACGATGAGGCCCTTGTGGATCATCTGGTACGGCTGATAATTTGCCGAAAAATATTTGACATGCAGGATCTGGTGACGGGGCTTCCATATTGTTCGAAGCCAGTGCCGCGTGTCAAGCCACTTCAACGATGCACCCTTGAGGGATCCGCAGAGATTTAGCCCATCTAGATAGATTGCAGTTTTCACGATTTCCTATAAAAAGCAAGGGCCTCCGAAGAGGCCCTGCACCCTACGGTCGAAGGCGTAGGGGGAGTAAACGTCGTACACGGAAATCACGTGCTATCTAGCGACAGTTAAAATTACGGTATGACGACAATTAAAATTAGGGTATG
>JAPPGC010000109.1 GCA_028875125.1 Bacteroidota bacterium
TGAAAACAGGGCCTTTTTGGCCTTCAGAGAGTTGCAAACTGTCGAAGTCAGGAATTCTAACCAACCACGCTGACAGTCTTACGGAAGCGCTGATGATCGTGGTCATGGCCGGCGCCCTGCAGATCTTGCTGGGCGTGTCCAGAGTATGTCGGTTTGTAGCGTACACGCCTCACGCGGTCATCGTCGGCTTTATGTCGGGCATCGGATTGGTGATCGTTTTGATGCAGTCAATTCCTTTGTTGGGCGCTGCCGCTACATCGGGCGGCCCAGTTGGTGCCATGCAGGCACTGCCGGCAGCATGAATATGTCCGCATTCGTGATTGGCGCCATTACGATTGCAACGGGCTTTCTTTGGAGTTCGCGCTTTTCTCGGATCATACCTGCCCCCCTGGCGGCTTTACTTGTTGGGACCGCCGCCGCTTTAATTTGGCAAGCCGAGGTCCCCATTATTGGGGAAATCCCGCGCGGCCTGCCTACCTTGCATGTGGGAGAGTTTTCGGCTGCCTTTCTGCTTCACGGCATAAAACCGGCGCTCGTACTTGCATTGCTTAGGGCCATAGATAGTCTGCTTACATCGATAGTAGCAGATTCATTGACAGGCAGTCAGCATGACCCCGACAAAGAAATGGTCGGACAAGGGATTGGCAATATTGTCGCCGGATTGTTTGGCGCATTACCGGGCGCAGGAACTACCATGACTACGGTCACCAATATTCGCTCAGGAGGTCGCACTCCGGTAGCCGGTGTGCTGTGTGCTGTTATTATTCTTGCGATTGGTTTGGGGTTGGCCCCGCTTGTAGAACCCATCCCATTGGCGGTGGTGGCAGGCGTGCTAATAAAAGTTGGCTGGGACATTGTAGACTGGCGGATTCTGCTTCGGATTCCTAAACTGAACCGCGCGTACCTGGTCGTCATGCTGTCGGTACTTTGTCTGACCGTGTTTGTAGATCTGATTATGGCGGTATCTATCGGTCTGATTTTGGGTGGCATGGCTCATGCCCGCAAACTTGAGCGACTTGAGCTGGATAACCTGAAGTCGGTGCCCATTTTGGACAGGCATTTATTCAAGGGTATGGTGGACACTAAAAACATTGATCAGCTAGCGGCGCGCGTCGGATTAGTTACCCTGACTGGAACACTCACATTCGCTTCCTCACACAAATTGGTCAGCGTTATCGGGCTTGACATTAAAGAGCACGAAGCGGTCGTGTTTGACTTTTCTGAAGTGATCCACATAGATGCAAGTGCCGCTGCAGTGTTCAGCCAACTTCTTGACATAGCTGCGGATGCCGGCACTGCGTGCATAGTAACCAACCTTTCAGACGAGGTGTCCTCCACGTTGCGAATTTTCGATTCTCTTCATCGCGTGCCTAATGATCGAGTTGTAAGCACACTTGACATGGGAATGCAATTGGCTAGAGAATGTGTAGGTCCTCCGCCTACGGTGGCTCGCAGTGCATAGATTGGCAGATTACCGCTACTGGCATGCCGAACAAATTATGCGCGATTGTGGTAGCACGTGGGGTGTCTTTGCCAGCACCATGACCATGAATTATCGACTGGTTTTGGCCGCGGTGTGCGGCATGCTTTTCTGCAGCTCGTCAACGTATGGGCAGACAGACGACCCCAGCCCATTCAGTGAAGCAGCTTTAGTGGGTGAATCCGAGTGGATCACGCCGGGTACCCGGTTTACGGTGGGGGTGACACTGATGTTGGACGATGACTGGCATAGCTACTGGATCAGTCCGGGTGATGTAGGCGAGCCTATCACACTCACATGGGATTTGCCTGTAGGATTTAGGGCAGGTCCAATCCAGTGGCCGTATCCAGAAAAAATTGATGCCGAGCCGCTACGATCGTACGGGTACTCAAATGCCGTAACCTTTTTGGTTACGATCACGCCTCCTGACGAGCTACATGAATCCCCCGTAACGCTTTCCGCGACAGCCGACTGGTTGATCTGCAAGGATGTTTGCCTCTTTGCGCAAGAGACTGTTTCCCTTTCGCTGCCAGTACGCGAAGCCTTGCCTACACCCGGGCCGTATTTTGAGGAAATTGTAGCGGCACGGGCCAAATTGCCTGTCAAGGATCCGGCCTGGGCTTTCGAGGCCAGTCATTATTCAAATTCCTTCGCTTTGCGTGCCTCACCGCCATCAGATGTGGCACCAGACCTTCAGGGAGCATATTTCTTCCCGGCGCAGCTTATGCTAATCGAGCACGCGGTGGATCAGCCTATGAGCCAAGATGGCGATGCTTTCGTACTTGCATTGCAGCAGTCTGAATATGCAACAGAGTTGCCTAACAGATTGCAAGGGGTCTTGGTTGCGAGCGAGGGGCAGTATTTCGACGCAGCACGGACAGTAAGGGCACTTGAAATTGATGTGCCGCTGCAAACTGAGGCTGATCAAAATACCAGCAGCACCTTGCCTATTCTAATTTTGTTTGCGCTGATAGGGGGTCTGCTGTTAAATCTGATGCCCTGCGTTTTCCCGGTGCTGTCTATCAAACTGCTAAGCCTTGCGCAGCACAATAAACTTGATAGTGCAACCCGCACGTGGCACGGCGTAGCATTCGCTGCAGGTGTTGTTGTTTCATTTTTGGTGTTGGCTGGGCTGCTTTTTGCACTGCGCGCTGCCGGCAGCCAAATTGGTTGGGGCTTTCAGCTTCAGTCGCCGCTTTTTGTGGCGGGCATGGCATTTTTGTTTTTGGCCATTGGCCTGAACCTGTTCGGGGTATTCGATATTCGGGGCTTCACCTTTACGGGCTTAACCCAATCTGGCGCTACGCACTCGCTGACGCGGTCTTGTCTGGATGGCGCATTGGCCACGCTGGTTGCAACACCGTGCACGGCACCGTTCATGGGAGCGGCTCTTGGTGCGGCGGTAGTGCTTCCAACTGCTCAGGCTTTGGCCATTTTCGTCGCCCTTGGATTAGGCATGGCAGCGCCGTATGTGATTTTGTCCACGTTTCCGGCGCTGTTTGACAAACTCCCGCGACCGGGGCCGTGGATGGAGACGCTCAAGCATGTGTTGGCTTTTCCAATGCTGGGCACGACCGTCTGGTTGGCGTGGGTGTTCGGCAACCAGGCAGGTGTCAACGGACTCGGGCTATTGCTCTTGGGGCTGCTGTTATTTGCAGTAGCTGCGTGGATTGTGGGGCGCTGGCCATCTGTACAGGTGACCTCTTCCGTTCGGATCGTGACGCGAGGTATAGCCCTAGTCTTAATGTGCATGGGGATATGGTCCGCTTATCAGGGTGCTCAACAGGAAAGCATGTCACATGCTGACGCGACCTCAGATGGTCTATGGTCCGTCTATTCGACAGAACGGGTTCAGCAGCTCAGCCGAGAAGGACGCCCGGTGTTTGTGGACTTTACCGCCGCATGGTGTCTGACCTGTCAAGTGAACAAGAAAACTACACTTTCCAGCAGCACACTATTATCCGCCTTCGCCCAAAAAGATGTAGTATTAATGCGGGCTGACTGGACCAGTCGTAATGCAGAAATCACACGCGCTCTGGAGTCTCATGGACGCAGTGGCGTTCCGCTTTATGTGCTTTACCTTGGAAACAACGATGCCCCTGTGTTGTTACCTGAGGTGCTTACGGAGTCCATGGTCGTAGACGCATTAGCCTTGCTGCCAGATCGTGCTGAATCACTTAAATCAACAATTTCAACGGACACATGAAAGAGTTTCACGCCTCCACTTATTTGAGTGTGCTGCTACTGGTGCTGGTTTCCATCGGTGTCAAGCAGCAAAGTTCTTCTGACGATGCCGAAATCGGCAAGCCAGTTCCGGTATTCACGCTATCTGGGACCGATGGCGAATCCTACGACCTGGAAAGTTTGCAGGGTGAGTTTGTTGTTTTGGAGTGGCTCAATTTCGGCTGCCCATACGTCGAGCGTCACTACCGAACCGGCAACATGCCGGCGCTTCAAAAGGAGTTTACCGAGAAAGGCGTTAAATGGCTGTCTATTGTGTCATCCGCTCCGGGCACGCAAGGGTACTACGAATCCGACGAAATGAACGAGCAAAATGAAAAGATGGGTGGCATGCAGTCTGCCATTTTGCTGGACCCAGAAGGTGATGTCGGCAAGATGTATGGGGCGATAACCACGCCTCACATGTACATCATAGACAAGGAGGGTGTCTTGATCTACAAAGGCGGCATTGATGACCAGCCGCGCGCCAGTTATGAGAAGACCAAGTTGGCCAACAATTATGTCCGTGCGGCTTTGGAAGAGGCTATGAATGGCGATGAAGTATCCGTGGAGATCTCCCGACCTTACGGCTGCTCGGTGAAATACAAGAAATAGCGCGAGGCACGCGCTTGGTGTGGCCCGCCAGCACAGGTCCGCACACCGATGTGTGCTGACGAACTGCTTGATCAGCCTAAAAAGCCACAGTTGTTCCGGGAGAAACCTGGAGACAAGCGTGATTGACTTGTCCCAAAACGTCCTTGCGGCTCAGTTCGGACCCGCAGGCCGCTGAACACCTTAGGCTATCAGAGAAAATGCTAGTATCCGGCCTGTGTGAGGGCAGAAAAGGCTGGCGCAGAGAGGTGGAATTATGTCCGTACCCGGCAGTACGGTATACATGAGTGTCCGGTGCAAAATGAAGGCCAGCGCGGCGCAGGTGGGCAATTGCAATTGACTATTCTTTCCAAATTAATTGGGTTTTGACCACGCCGGTGTCTGGCCAAAATCAACATTGCCACCGCTGATTATTACCCCCACATTCTTGCGATCTACGGAAATAACGTCACTCAAGAGTGCAGCCACGCCCAGTGCTCCGGTTGGTTCAACTACAAGCTTCATACGCTCCCACAGAAACTTCATGGCGCCAATGATGGCATCTTCCGTAACGACAACGATATCGTGGGCAAGGGCGCGTATGATTGGAAAGGTCAGTGCTCCGAGTGATGGTGTGCGTGCACCGTCTGCGATTGTTTGCGGGTTGTCCACGGTTTGTAGCTTACCACTCTTGAAACTGAGGGCGGCATCATTTGCCGTAGCCGGCTCCACACCGACGACACGGATGCTAGGCCGAATTGCATGAGCGGCTAATGTCGTACCGGATAATAGTCCACCTCCGCCACAGGGTACAAGAAGGACTTCGATATCCGGTTGCGATTCCAGTAATTCCAAAGCTGCTGTTCCTTGGCCAGCTATAATGTGAGGGTGGTCATACGGAGGAATGATCGGTAGCCCGCGTTCGCCGGCCAGTTGCTTTGCGAGCACTTCGCGGGTAACCTCGCTTCGATCATAGGGAATAATATTTGCTCCATAAGCTGCAGTAGCGTCCCGCTTCACTTCTGGAGCATCCCGCGGCATAATTATAGTTGGCTGGATATCTAGGAGTGATCCTGCAAGTGCGACTGCCTGAGCATGATTACCCGAGGAAAAGGTTAGAACCTCCCGGGTTGCTTCTGGAACCCGGCTCAATGCATTGTATGCTCCCCGAAACTTGAACGCACCGGTACGCTGAAAACTTTCGCATTTGCAGTAAACACGCGCGTTCGCACGCATGTCCAGCGTACGCGAAGTGAGAACAGGCGTATTATTTGCTACGCCTTGAAGTACACCGGCTGCCGAACGGATATCTTCAAATCCTACGGCGAAGGATACACTCACGGCAGATCGTCATCGTTTTCTGAGGGCCGCCGTTCAATACCCTCTGTGGGATCGCGTTCAATTCGCACCGTGATGCTATCTGTCATGAGCACGGCTATCGCTCCAACCGCCGCGAGGGTTGGCATGAGCGCGACTGCTGCAGCAGAGCCGCCCAGGCCGAGATACAGGGGGAAATCTGCCAATGTTCGCCCGTCCTTGATGATAGTGATTCTTCTTGTTTTACCCTCCTTGGCTAGCTCTTTTACCTTGTCCACAAGTTGTGATCCCTCTAACTTGATTTCTTCAAACCGTTCTCCGACCCGGTCTCCTAGATTGCGTGAATTCATGGAGCAAATGTATAATTAAGAAAAGGCTTCCTCATTGGATACGCAATCTCTTGTCTCCTGTTGCAGTAAACAGTTAGGCAGGGTAGTCAGAGATTCCTGAATCACGATGACAGAAGTCCAGTAATTGAGTCTGGATTATAGGAAATCAAGGACTGATTGGGTATATTTCTGTTTTGATTCTGTGTGCAACCGGAGCGTGCTATTCATGACCTCAGGGAACGAAACAATGATTCTCAGGGGACCTATTTATTCTAGTGACCCCTGTTCCTCTCCAAACACATTTTGCGGAGCGTTTGAGCATTTCTACGCAGGTGGGGATCAGGATCGGAGCGGGGGACTGGGGTTACGGTACTTCTTAGCCTGTGATCTGACAAAGCATCCCCCAAGGCATGCACTTTGTCCAAGACGAGGAATCAGTTGGGTTAGAGACCCTCTCATTTTTAGTGGTTTGGCATAGTTTAGCTGTACTTGATCTTCGAACTGATAAAAAGATATCCTTCGCAGGCATGAGTGATTTTAGAGACACAACTACAGAGAGGGTACTTCGTCAACAGGCTGCCAAGACCTATCCAGACAAAACATGGTGTTAGAATGCGATTAGCTAGTCAGGATACTCCCGAAGTGACAATTATTGCCAGTGGGGATCTGCGTCTCTCTGCCAACCAGACCTGCTGGCCGGAGCAGGAAAGCGTTGAGGCTGCGGTTGTGCGGGCCATTCGATCATGCGGATATGATGTCGTGCGGGGGCATCCGGTAGACACGAATAAGGGGCATGGATTTATAGACAGCCAGAAGTATGGGCGTGAGGTATTCCAGGGGATTCATCCTGAGAGCCCGATCGCGGTCGTTTTTGCTGCCTGGCAGTATTCCCATCATGTATTGGCGGGGTTGATGCGGCACAAGGGTCCAATTCTCACGGTTGCCAATTGGAGCGGTACGTGGCCGGGCCTGGTGGGGATGTTAAATCTGAACGGATCGCTCGCCAAGGCCGGTGTACCATACGATACGCTTTGGAGCGAGGATTTTACGGATGATTATTTCAGAAGACAGCTATCGCGCTGGCTTTCCGGCAAGAACGTGATGGAGGAAAATCCTTATGCAGTGCCTTATGAGCAGGTGGATGAATCAAGATTTAGTAGTGCCCGTGAGGAAGGGGAGCATATTGTCAGGAAAATCAATGACCGTATATCCATTATGGGGGTCTTTGATGAGGGGTGCATGGGAATGTATAATGCGATCATTCCAGACCATTTGCTAAATCAGGTGGGAATGTTCAAAGAGCGCCTAAGCCAGAGTGCGCTTTATTACGAATCCCTTCAAGTGACCGACGAAGAAGCAGCATCCTGCTTTGCGTGGGTTCAGGAGCGGGGAATGTCTTTCAATTTCGGGGCGGATGAAGCGACTGAGCTTACCGAAGCGCAGGTTATGCAGCAACTCAAAGTGTACATCGCCGCGCTTCGGATTGCTGATGATTTTGGTTGTGATACTATCGGCATACAGTATCAGCAAGGCTTAAAAGACCTCCTTCCAGCATCAGACTTGGTGGAAGGGTTGCTCAATAACACAGAGCGTCCTCCAGTTCAGAGCCGTGATGGAAGCCGAGAACTCTATGCCGGTCAGGCTCTGGTCCATTTCAATGAGGTGGACGAATGTGCTGGACTGGATGCATATATAACTTCAATCATTTGGCAGTCGCTCGGTTATCCCCCGGAAACCACGTTACATGATGTCCGTTGGGGTGAGCAGTACGATAATTCATTTGTGTGGGTATTTCAGATTTCCGGGGCGGCCCCTCCGGCCCATTTTGTTGGCGGTTACAGCGGTACAACGAGTGAGCGACAGCCACCGATGTATTTCCCTTTGGGCGGAGGGACGGTCAAGGGGATAAGTAAGCCTGGCCACATCATCTGGAGTCGTATTTATGTGGAGGATGGCAGACTAAAGGCCGACCTTGGACTTGGAGAGGTGCTTGCACTGCCGGACGAAGAAACTGAGCGGCGCTGGCAGTCCACGACACATCAGTGGCCGATCATGCATGCGGTAATTAAAGGGGTATCTCGGAGGGAGTTTATGGCACGGCACAAGGCAAACCACATCCAAGTTGTTTATGTGCCCGACTCAGGCAAGTCGGAGGAGGCTTTAATGACGAAGGCAGCTGCTTTTGCGGAGTTGGGTATAGAAACATTCATTTGTGGGATGGAGTGGACATAAGTCTATCGTGTATTTGTCATCGAAACGCGCTTGGTGGGGCACTTATGGCCCTCATGCAGATCACCATAGAACTATTGAATCAATCGATGCCCCACTAGCGTCGTGGGGTTCACCGATAGCTGTTCAACCCTGACAGTTTTCCCGTGTCCAGAATCATTCCCACGTCCGCGTCAGGTACAGACGTCCTTATCAACAATTGGAGCTTGCGAAACACTCTAAGGCCTGGTCGGGCGCTTTTCAAAATTGCTGGTAGTTGGGCTACGGAAGCGCTCAGGATTGTTGAAAAACTGTGTGAAAACGGTTTCTTCCGGGATAGGCAGGAAGCTACTCCGTGAAATAGTTTCCACTGGATTTTGTGGACGATGCAGATGCAATCCGGCAGACATGATGCGTGCTGACTAGGATTTCAGTCTGGTCGCCATGGGATCCATCCGGTCTCTCGATGCCCGAAATCAAAACAACCCGGATGAAGACATTCTGAGAGAATCTCTGCTGACTCCACAACTCGTGGGCCAGGGCGGTTAAAATACTGATTGCCGTCCGTGACATAAACACGCTCATTTCGTACGGCTGGAAGGTGTTTCCACTGGGGGCTTGAGGTGAGCGATTTCATCTCGCGTCGAGAACGGTCAATATCAAAGCCGCAAGGCATGATGGCAATCACTTCTGGTTCGGACGCAGCAAGCTCGTCCAGCGAAAGATACTCTGAGTGATTTCCTGACTTACTGAGAAGGCTGACACCACCGGCGCAATCTACAAGCTCGGGAACCCAGTTGGCTGCGATCATAAGTGGCTCCGTCCACTCAATGCATGCTATCCTAGGGTGGTGAGGTATTTGTTGCGTTTTGATGCGCAATGATTCGAGCCTGCTCTGAAGATTTGACACAAGTTCTCCACCGCTACCTGAATCTCCAAGGGTATCGGCAACGCGTTGGATGTCTATCCAGATATCGCCGAGCGACATCGGCTCAAGTGAAACAATCGCAGGTGCCGAACTGACTAATTCACATACTGCCTTTTCCACGTCACTGAGGCTTACAGCACAAACGTCACACTGGGTTTGCGTAATGATAACACTGGGCGAGACTTCATCTAATAGTTTGGAGTTAACATTGTACACAGAAAGGCCATCTTTGACAATCGTTCGAACTTGGTCGTCTATATCAGCACTGGAAGATTTCGTCAGGATCTTTGAAGATGAGCATACTGGGATGTGCTCAATCGTCTGTGGGTAGTCACATTCATGAGATCTGCCGACTAGGCTTGACTCAAACCCTAGAGCACATACGATCTCCGTAGCGCTTGCAATGAGAGATACAATGCGGTGATTCATCTTGCTCAGTTTTCAAAAGGAGGATCGTAAGCTATTCGGTATTTTATCAATGAGGCGTGAACTGATCTTTCCTGAGGCTGTTGCGCCTCTAGCGCGATGGACATTTCCGTTTTGTTGCGATGTGGAGGTTTCGCTGTGGTAGTCAGGGATAGAGATCCATGACTATACAGATCTTATAGTAGGACTATCCCGGCTGGTTGAGCTACATTAGCATGCGTTCA
>JAPPGC010000017.1 GCA_028875125.1 Bacteroidota bacterium
ATTACCCTGGCAACATCGATCTGATTACCCTGGTAACATCAATCTGAATATACAAAAGGAACCGTAAATGAAGGGGGAATTGCCCAATGGCGGGATTTCTCGGTACAATGGAATGCTACAGAAGGTTCTCCTGTTCAAAATCGGGGGAGGGCGTGCTCGTTAAACCGAGCATCAATTCAGCTAGGTAATTGTGTTTTTCGACCACAATTACCCGGTTGCTGAATTCAGTGTCACATTCGTAGGCGTTGTTACATCAAGGCAGGTCATCGCTATGATGCAGCGATAATTCAAGTACGGGGCTCGTGGCCGTCGGCGCGCGGATCTACGGGATTGGGGTAACTGAACGCATGAGGCGTCAAGTTACCGCCCTTTGAGTGATTCGGAGAATGGAGGTGCGGAAAGCATGCAACGGATAACTAGGGTATAATTATCATATTTTGTACATTAACCCAGTCTGGTTGAGTCAACATTATCATGGCAGGTTACAAGATCATTCGCGGTCTGATTGTCGCTCTCGGGTTATGTTGTTTTGCAGCTTCTGTTATAGCACAGACGGGTGCAATAATTGGGAAGGTAATTGATGCCGAGACCGGGCAGCCACTGGTTGGTGCCAACATATTGGTAGTTGGAACGGGTGTGGGGAGTGCGACCGATGCTGAAGGGGATTTTGAGATTCTAAATCTCAGCCCGGGGATGCATACGTTACGAATCAGTTTTGTAGGCTATGCTGCCCAGGAGTCCGTAATAGAGCTGTCAGAGGGCGAACGGTATGTGTGGAATGTTGACATGGTTCCAGGAACCGATTTAAATCCCATCCAGATAACTGCCGGGCGACATCAGGAAATGGTGCTAGATGCGCCCGCTTCAATTGACATCGTAACCGTGCGTGACATTCAGTTGGATGTCGCGCCTTCAACAGTCAGGGCATTGCGAAACGTCACCGGCGTGGATATGGTGCAAACCGGCATAGATCGTCATGAGGTTGCTTTGCGAGGGTTCAATAATACGTTTTCGAGGGCTACACATGTGCTTACCGATTATCGCGACGCGGGTATGGCTTCCATTGGCGTAAACCTGCACAGTGTTATGCCAGCTTTGGCGATTGATACTGAACGGATAGAAGTTGTTCGCGGACCGGGGTCGGCGCTATATGGTCCCGGTGTGGACTCAGGCGTGATCCATTATATCTCCAAAGATGCTTTCAGTTATCCGGGTGCTACAGTATCTGTGAGTGGGGGGCAGAGATCTATGCTCAACCTCCAGGGGCGTGTTGCGACTGTCTTCGGCAAAAACCTTGGCGTAAAGGTGCTCGGTAGCTATGCGACGGCCGAGGATTTTGCGCTCACGGGTTGCGACTCTGCACTTATTGAGGCCGAGAGATTCAGCGAATGTGCGGATCCAGAGGATGCAATTCAGTTGTTTGTAGACGGCGCACGCGAGACCAGATACAAAAAACTGGTGCTATCCGGTAACGTGGATTGGCGCATCGGCACTAAGACGATGCTGTCTCTTAACGGGGGCTTCGGTGGCTTTAATGGAACAGTACTGACTGGCGTTGGCACGGTCCAGGGCGAGGACTTCATACATAGTTACGGGCAGATTCGGCTCTCCAGTGGTTCCTTTTTTGTGCAGGCCTATGTAAATTCAAACGATTCGGGCGGTTCGTACGTGTATGGGGGTGATCCAGTCGTAGAGTACTCAGAAGAATACACGATCCAGGCCCAGTATGCAAAGGATATTACCTCTCGCCAGCAGTTGATCGGAGGAGTTGATGTCACATTCGATCGCCCTGATTCCAGGGAGACCGTGCTCGGACGCAATGAATACATTGACAATATTGATGAATATGGTGCGTATTTGCAATCGAGCACGAAGATTTCTGATAGGCTGGATCTCATCTTAGCACTTCGTGGAGATTATAACAGTGTGGTTGAAAAGATTCAGGTGTCTCCGCGATTTGCCGTCGTAGTTAAGCCGTCCCCGACTTCAAGTTTTCGCGCGACATATAACCGCAGTTTTTCATCACCGGATGCCACCGGATATTTTCTGGATTTGGTGGCGGCTTCACTCGGGGGACTAAACGTACGGGCACGCGGAGGAGCTAACAGTTTCACGTTCGCCAGGAATCCTGACTTCCTGGATCTGGGCGCCCCTTCTGCGCTTGTAGCGTCCAGCATGCTGCCTGGTATGGAGGGTGCACCTGTTCCAGTTGGCATTGACACCGGGGTGATCTATGGCCTGATGTACGAAGGGCTGGCTGCCATTCCAGATTCGGAACTTGCAGATCTGCTTGCTGAAGCAGGCCTCGATATTCCTCCTCAATTGATCCCTCTCCTAAAAGAGGGGCTTAACCCGGAAGTAACCCCCATTCAGGGATTCAGTCCTGGGGTGTTGGGTATCCTGAACTTGAGCACACTTACACTTAAGACCGGGCCTGACGTAGACAACCTCCAGGATATAGCGCCGATCGAGTCTACGGTCTCCCAGTCTTGGGAGATTGGGTATAAGGGAGTCATCAGCGATAAGGTGCTGCTTGCGGTTGACGGTTATTTCTCGAAGCGGAAAAATTTTACCGGTTCACTTCAGGTCCGGACGCCATTCGTACTCGTTCCCAACCTGCAACAGGATCTGATCCGGGATATCGCGGCTGGACTTACGGCAAACGATCAGATAGCGGGTGCACTTGGATTGTTTGGTTTGACTCCCCAAGTGGCTGCGGAAATGCTGGTCAGCCTAGCCGGCAGTGATCTGCCCGATGGCCAAACACCAGTTGCAATCGTACAGGCCAACGAGAATAACAGAGGTGAGGGATATTTCCCCGAACTCATGCTGAGTTACCCCAACTTTGGAAACATCCAGTACTTTGGCATGGATGTTTCGATGCAGGTGATTGCTTCTGATGCCCTGACTCTTTTTGGGAATGCATCCTGGATTAGTGACGATTATTTTGATCACACCGAGGTTGGTGAAGACTCTGAGGACTTGGCATTGGCGCTCAATGCACCTGGATTTAAAGTAAAATTGGGTGGGCAGTATCGACATAGAAGTGGGTTCTCGGTCAATGCTTCTGGACGATTCACCGAAGGCTTTCCGATGATTTCGGGGCAATATGTAGGTCAAGTACAGAGCTACACCGTTATAGATATTGGAGTAGGCTATGCCATCAACCAAACCGGGATCCGGGCAGACCTGGGAATCAGCAACCTGTTTGACAGTGACCATCGTGAATTTGTAGGTGCTCCAAGGCTTGGACGTATTGCCAATGCCCGACTCACCTACACAACCGATTGAGGTAACTAAACAGCGAATTAACGCCTTGCGCTGTTGTTGCTGTGTTCAGCCGTTTGTATGTGTTCATTTTATTTTTTAAATAAATACAACACGGGAATTGCGTAAATTCGATAATCGTACGGCAACGGTCAGGACGAATCACTTAACCACGAAGACATGACTATTCGAAGCTTTCTTTTCAGTATTAGTGTGCTGGCGTTTGCCTTAGCATCGCCCGGCTGGGCGTTTTCTCAGGATACTTCCGTTTCTGGAACGGTATCGGATTCTGAAGATGGTATGCCGTTGGTAGGGGCGAGCGTTGTTCATGTTGAGTCTATGCAGGGCACGGCTACCGACGAAGGGGGGGAATATACACTCAGTGGTCTGCCTGCCGGTACTAACACGATTAGAGTGTCCTACACAGGATACAGGTCGGCTGAAACCGAGATAGAGATTTCTGAGGGGGAGGAATACATTTTAAATGTGGAATTGGTGCCTGGCATTGATTTGGAGCAACTGCAAGTTACTGCTAGTAGGAGGCAGGAGAAAGTTTTGGATTCGCCGTCATCTACTGATGTGATCTTGGCTCAGGATCTTAGAAGTGTAGTCACCCCCACAACCGTGGCCACACTACGTAATGTTGTTGGGTTGGACTTTGCACAGACCGGGATAGATCGACACGAAGTGGTTCTCAGGGGCTTCAATAATGTCTTTTCAGGGGCTACGTATGTTTTGACCGACTATCGTGATGCGGGTTCGGCTTCGATAGGCGTGAATCTTC
Source organism: Bacteroidota bacterium (assembly GCA_028875125.1). Taxonomy (GTDB): domain Bacteria; phylum Bacteroidota; class Rhodothermia; order Rhodothermales; family Bin80; genus Bin80. The sequence goes on from JAPPGC010000017.1 coordinate 4,052, forward strand.
ACAGCCTGATGCCCAACTTAATGGTAGACCTTGATCGAGTGGAGGTTGTACGTGGTCCCGGATCTGCACTTTATGGTGCGGGGGTTGATTCCGGCGTGATTCATTATATAACCAAGGACCCATTTGCTCATCCCGGGGCCACAGTCGCCGTCAGCGGTGGCGAACGATCGCACATGAATGTACAGGCGCGAGCGGCAACTGTGATAGGTAGTCGAGTGGGTGTCAAGGTAACTGGATCATATTTTGCAGGAAATGACTTTGCCCTTGAATCCTGTGACTCGGCCCTTTTGCAGAACCGTGCATTTGATCAGTGCCCAGACCCGGAAGATGCCGTGCAGATTTTCGTGGATGGTGTCCGGGACACAGATTACAGCAAATTCACGGTGTCGGGAAATGTGGAGTATCGCATAGGATTCAGGACTAGGCTTTCGCTGAATGCTGGGACTGCCGCGATGAATGGAACGGTCCTCAGTGGTATAGGCACCATTCAGGGTGATGACTATCGCTATTCATTCGGCCAGGTGAGGTTGTCCAGCGGTTCATTTTTTGCGCAGTTTTTCGTGAATGCAAACGATTCGAGGGACAGCTACGTATATGGTGGCGATCCGGTTATTGAACATTCCCGTGAGTACGTAGGACAGGCGCAGTACGATCTGGAGTTTGGCTCTAGGCAATCCCTGATCCTAGGCGCTGATCTGGAACTCACCCGCCCGGATACAAGAGGCACGGTCTTGGGACGCAATGAGGACAATGACAACATAGACGAATACGGTGTGTATGGCCAATCGACCACTAGTATCGGCGACCGGGTTGAGTTAACAGTCGCACTGCGCGGCGATTACAATAATGTTGTGGACAAAATCCAGGCGTCCCCTCGTGTTGGACTGGTAGTTAAGCCCAATCCGACCTCAAGTTTCCGGGTAACCTATAACCGCAGTTTTTCCTCTCCCACAGCCACAAGTAACTGGTTGGATTTGGTAGCGGCTTCGCTAGGAGGGATCAATGTACGTGGTCGTGGGGCGGCCACCGGTTTCACTTATCAACGGAATCCTGAGTTTCTGGCAATTGGAGCTCCAACGGATCTTGTTGCATCCAGTCTCCTGCCGGGGCTCGAGGGAGCTCCGGTTCCCGTGGGCATAGGCACGGGGGAGGTGTATGCACTCATGTATGCGTCCCTCGCGGCAATCCCAGATCAACAACTTGCCGATTTGCTGGCAGCGGCCGGACTGAATGTCCCCCTGCAACTGATTGCATCTCTCAAGCGGGGGCTAGGTCCAGACAGGACCGTTGTGCAGGGTTTCAGTCCTGGAGTATTGGGGGCGCTCAACCTTAGCACACTAAGTATAGATTTGGGATTAACTGATCTGGAGGATGTAGGCCCCCTTAAGCAGACCATTTCCCAAACGTTTGAAGTAGGATACAAGGGCATTCTAAATGAGAATTTTCTGTTTGCAATAGATGCTTATTACGCACAAAAGGAGAATTTTATAGGTGCGCTTCAAGTACGTACACCACTTGTGTTGGTACCGACTTTGGCCCAGGACCTTGTTCGTGATATTTCTACCGGGATTGCAAACAACGATGCACTGTCAGTTGCACTCGGGCTTTTCAACCTAACGGCGGAGCAGGGGGCTCAACTTCTGGTAGATTTGGCAGGCACGTCTTTACCTACTGCGAGCACTCCCATAGCAATTGTTCAGCCAAACGAGAACAATCCGGGGATAGGACAGATTCCTGAAATCATGTTGGCGTATCCGAATTTCGGAGATGTTGGATATTACGGTGTGGATGTTTCTCTTCAAGTGATCACCTCACGTGCACTCACATTATTTGGAAATATGTCGTGGGTGAGCGATGATTTTTTTGATCACACGCAATTGAAAGAAGAGTCTGAGGACAAGGTATTGGCCCTGAACGCACCCCCTTTTAAGTTAAAACTGGGCGGACATTACCAGCATCGGAGTGGATTCAGTGTGCATGCGTCTGGCCGATATACCAAGGGTTTCCGTATGATTTCCGGGCCGTACAATGGTGATGTTGAGTCTTATTTCGTAGTGGACATGGGTGTTGGCTACGAGATCAACCATGCGCTGCGTGCCGACCTTGGCATCAATAATGCGACCGACAGTGATCATCGAGAGTTCGTTGGAGCTCCAAAGCTTGGACGCCTTGCGAGTGTGCGTTTGACGTATACAACCGATTGGAGGTAGTGGGAATTATATTGGGAGCCTCTCTCAAAATTCCTCTATTAGGTGATTTTTGAAAGAGGCTACTTCGCTAAAGGTTCATTAGCAAGTTGATGCTTACGCAGTGGTACGGCTGTACGGAAGCGCGCTGCATCGACCTATATCTTACTTCCGTAGCGGGAAGGCCATACGAAAAGCGCTCATCATTGCTACACTTTCGGATGCCTTTCCGGCAGCGTGTATTCAGATGGCAGACCATACCGGCTGCTGTAAGTATTTTTGCCAGGAGCGTCGAAATGGCTAGAGGTGATTAAGATGTTCAGGGCTATCTCTCTCGTTTGCCTAGCCTTATGGGCCGCCCCCAATGTTGCGGCCCAGTTGACCGTGCGTGGGACCGTGACTGACGCTGAGACCGGTGAGCCCATGCAGGCAGTAACAATTATTATTGAAGGGACTTCGATCGGAACGACCACTTCATCGGAAGGCGCTTTTGAGCTTGATCTCCGTTCGGTTGATAACATCCTGGTGTTTTCATTTGTCGGATATGTGACACAACGACTTTCGCCTCCGATCGGTGAGGAGGAACTGAATGTGTCACTCGTTCCATCCATTGGAGAGCTTGAGGGATTGGTCGTAGTGGGAACGAGACGACTTCCCCGGCTCGTTACGGATTCATCTGTCCCGATTGATGTGATTTCTCCTCGAGACCTGCAGAGTACCGCCAGTACTGATATTGACGATATTCTCCGCTCCCAGATCCCCTCGTACAATGTTCAGAGGCACGAGATAGATGGATCAACGACCTTTGTCAGGCCCCCCACATTGCGAGGACTTTCGCCTGACAACACGATTTTGCTTGTGAATGGTAAGCGCCGTCACCGTACGGGCTCTATAGCTCTGTTTGGGAGCGCGCTTATTCTCGGTTCACAGGGTCCTGACATGAATATGATTCCAGCGATTGCAGTGAAGCAGTTTGAGGTATTGCGTGATGGTGCGTCCGCCCAATATGGTGCAGATGCAGTTGCCGGGGTCTTCAATCTCCAGCTTCGGGATGCGAATCATGGGGTTTCAGTCCATTCAAAGGTAGGTCAATACCATCAGGGTGACGGTCGTTATGTTTCCGTAGCAGCAAACGCAGGGCTTCCATTAACCAAACAGGGCTTCCTAAACCTCAGTCTTGAGTACCGCAATCTGGAACCTACTAACCGCTCTGTAGATCGGGCGGATGCCGTAGAACTGATGGGTAAAGGATTTCCGGTTGCTCGAACGGCTCAGGTCTGGGGAAATCCGGATATTGATCATGCCATTACCGGATTCCTCAACGCCAAACTGGATCTAAATGAATTTTCACATCTTTATGCCTTCGGAGGATATGGTCAACGCTCGGGTAATGGTAGCTACTATCTCAGGCCACCATCGGGTAGTAATGCGCGGGCCAATGTCTTCAGGTTTGGATCCGGGTCTAATGCCACACGTGCGATTGTGGACCTTGATCCGAACGATGGGATTGAGTGTCGTGCGTTGAATGATTTGCCGTCTCTGGATTCAGACTTCGGCATGGTGCAATCCTTCATTGCTAAGTACCAGGGTACTTGCTATCTATTCAATGAGGACTATCCAGGCGGCTTCACTCCCCGGTTTGGCGCGAACATTTCAGACGTGAGTGCGGTCGCAGGAGTGTATAGTGGCAATGGGTCTGGCCTGAGATGGGATCTCAGTGCATCCTCGGGGAGGAGCCTCATGGACTATTTCATCAGAAATACCGTCAATGCTTCTTGGGGTCCCGAGGGACCGTCTGAGTTTCGCCAGCGTGATTTTTTGCAACAGGAATACAGCCTGAACCTGGATGTATCCTATCCTGTGAATATTGAGAATCTTTACTCACCCCTTAACATCGCCGCGGGGATCCAGTGGCGAACAGAAATATTTGAAACCAGACCGGGTGATTTTTACTCGTATTCGGTCGGCCCTTATGCGGAACAGGGCTTTTCGGTCGGTTCTAACGGAGATCAGGGAATTCCTCCACAATACGCTGGGAGATGGGATCGTCCCAACTATGCCGCGTACGTTGATCTTGAAACGGACCTCATTCGGACCTTTCAGATCGGTGTAGCTGTGCGCTACGAAAATTTCTATCAGGATTTTGGAACCACATTTACCGGAAAGGTGGCCGCCTTATGGCGCGTCAAGTCAATGTTGAGTTTTCGAGGGTCCGTGAGCACCGGAGTCCGCGCACCCACGCCCGGACAAGCCAACACTCAGAATATTCAGACAAATCTTGACTCAAAAGGTGGTTTGATTGATGCCGGGCAGATTCCTTCTTATCATCCGATTGCGCAAGCATTGGGTGGAAAGCCTCTTACCGAAGAATCTGCGGTCAACCTGACGTTTGGGGCCATCTTCCGAGCTTCCCCGAATCTGGTTCTTACAGCAGATCTGTTTGGGATTACCCTTCGAGATCGGATCGCGCTTAGTGGCAGCATTCCACTGACTGACCAGCTCACCGATATTCTCAGGCGATCCGGTCAGCTCGCAGGATTTGAAACATTGCAGGAAGTAAAATTCTATTCAAATGATTTTGATACCCGTCAACTAGGTATAGATATTCTACTTTCCTATGACAAGGAATCTGCGAATGGTCGGGTAACCATCGCCAGCATTGCTTACAATTGGACGCGTCCTAAACTGCTGGAGTTTTCCGATCCTACAACGATCAACACATTTCTGGGGGAGCCCCTGACTGAACCCACCCGAGTCAGTATTTTGTCTCCTAGGCGGAAGATTGAAATGGAGCATGTGAATCCTCACCATCGCCTTATCGCAACTGGTCGTCAAATCATAGGACCCTACCACGGGATGGTTCGTCTCCATTTTTACAGCGGCTGGAAAGCGTGTTTATTATTCAGTTTCACATGCACCTTTAATGGGCAGGATGTTCTAACGAGCTACTCTGGAAGCTGGATCGTGGATGCAGAAGTAGGATATCAGATTAGCGACCATTATGCCGCCAAATTCGGAGTTAACAACATATTCGCGATTGACCGCCCCGCAGATCCGATTGAACGTAATGGTCAGGGCAATGCAAGCGTGCTCAGTACGCCGTGGGACTATAATGGTGCCGCGTTTTATTTGAGACTCTCAGCAGAATTCTGATCCAAGCTAGACGACATCCTGACTGCTAGGGTTCATATGTACGAGGAATGCCCGCACCACTTTGGGGGTGTCGATCAAAAATGGTAGGTGAGCCTGCGGTGGGCTAGCCGAATAGTTTGGTGTTCAGGGGTTGCGCATGTGCAGGAATTATCGCGTATGATGGATGGCACCAGAGGGCTTTGCAAGGAGGTGCCCAAGTCTTGGCGACTAGCCCGGACCGCAGCGTTGTATTCCTGACTTCGACAGGTACGGGTTGACTCGGGGGCACAAATGGCCATTTTGG
>JAPPGC010000027.1 GCA_028875125.1 Bacteroidota bacterium
AGGGGATAGGGAATCTCAGTAAAAAATCCACTACAATGTCGAACTTGCGCGAGGACCTATCGGTTGTCCCCTCAGATTGACTAGTACGATGTTTGTTTCAGGAGGGCGTACATCAAGGCCAGCCAGCACGGCCAGTCCTTTTGCCAGATGGCGGGCATTGGCATGATCCTGCTCCAAATCTCCGAGGTTGTGTTCCAAGGCATACAGGCCGGCTGCCGCTAGGACCCCCAGTTGTCGCATGCCTGCTCCGAGTTCTTTTCGACGCCGATGCGCACGCTCAACGGTTTCTGCTGTACCGGCAAAGACCGATCCGACTGGCGCGCCGAGCCCCTTCGATAGACATACAGTGACCGTGTCAAAGGGAGCCGCATAGTCCTTTACTGGAATGCCTGTTGCGACAGAGGCATTCCACAATCTAGCACCATCAAGATGGCAAGACAGTCCGCAGCTGTGCGCATAGCCCGCCAGATCTTTCAGTTCTGGGAGCGGAAAAAGCAGTCCACCGGCTATATTAAGTGTGTTCTCAAGGCACAAAAGAGCGGAGCGGGACTCCCAGTAATGTCCGTGTCTTAACGCACCGTGCAACTGCTCCTTGGTGAACCTGCCCTCCTGACCTTTGATGGGATGTAGTGTAACCCCGCACAAGCTACTGGCTGAACCAGATTCATAGTTGAAAATGTGACTCTGCCGCTCAAGAATTACTTCGTCCCCGGGGCTGGTGTGAACGTAAATACCCAGTTGATTCCCCATCATGCCCGAGGGTACAAAGAGGGCAGCCTCTTTGCCGAGCATAGTGGCAACTGTTTTCTGCAACGCGATGGCTGTTGGGTCTTCTCCGAACACATCGTCTCCTACCTCAGCTGCCGCCATGGCACGACGCATACCCAGAGAGGGGTGTGTAACCGTGTCACTGCGCAGGTCAACCATTATCCATCCCGCGTGATTTCCAGGATTTTCAAACGCAGCTCCCCTGCGGGCACCTGAACAACCGCCTCGTCTCCTGTGCTTTTGCCAAGTAGGCCCTTGCCAATTGGACTGGTAATGGAGATCAGCCCCCTGGATACATCTGCTTCCGGTGCAGAAACAAGTTTTACGGCTTTCTCCCTTTCCGTACGCAAGTTTATGTAGCGCACGGTTGACAGTATGCGGGCTGTTGAAGTGTCGACCCGTTCCTCGTCAATCAGACGCGCATTCGCCAAGGTTTCCTGCATTTGGGCAATACGTGCCTCGAGCTTTCCCTGCGCCTCCTTGGCGGCATCGTACTCAGCGTTTTCTGATAGATCGCCATGTGCACGCGCATCTGCTATCTCGTTCGAGATGCGTTTGCGGTCTACTGTGCGAGCGTGATGGAGATCTTTCTTGAGTTTCTTGAGGGCTTCTTCAGTTAGGTAAACAACGGCCATTCAATGGATTCAATTTAGATGCTACCATCCCACGCGTCGTCTGGTGGGGCGGGATGGTCGTTCCTCTGGTGTGGCAGGAGTGGATACCAAGGGTTCGCCTAAAACACGTCGGGCAGCCCAGTAGGCTCCATTCCAGTAGGGGTCGTCCAGTCTTGCGATGGATACTCCATCATCTGGCCAGGAATGCACAAACTCCCGAGAACCAAGATAAACCCCTACGTGCCGCGGCATGCTTGTAGGTCGGAAGAATACAATATCCCCAGGTATGAGGGATGAGCGCGGGATCTCTTCTCCAAAACCCAGTTGTCGTGCAGTAGAATGCGGGAGGGATATTCCCAATACCTGGTCAGCAATTACCAAAACGAGTCCTGGAGCATCTATCCCGGATCGGGAACTGCCACCCTCCAGGTGAGGAGTACCTTGCCAGGAAGTTGCCAGTGTGCGCAGCTCGGACTCAATAGCTGCCGAGGGTACGGCACCGGTTGTCGAAACCGTGTCCGTTGGTGTGACGAGGGCCTGCGGAGCATAGCAGCCCGCAAGACAAACCACACCGATCAAGACGATGAATACATACGTAGAACGATACATTTTACCCGCCGGCAGTATAACGGTCGCATAGAGCGCGCTGACTTTTCAGGATCAAGCGCGACCATTGTGTAGTACACTCAGACAGTAAATTCGGTTCACAACGTTACACTAGCTTGCCATGCCGTACCCGGAGCACTTTGTATCCCCAATGCGTCAGGAGCTTACTCGACTGGGAGTTGAGGAGTTGAAAACTGCCGCGGATGTTGACACTGCGTTTGATATGGGTTCAGATCAAACCCAGCTTCTAGTAATCAATTCTGTATGCGGGTGTGCAGCAGCTATGGCGCGTCCAGCTGTTGCCTTGGCAATGCAGCACACAACAAAGCCGGATCGGGTAACGACTGTATTTGCCGGACAGGATCTTGAGGCAACCGTGCGTGCACGTGATCACCTGGTGGGTATTCCTCCTTCCTCTCCCTTCATGGCCCTCATCAAGGGCGGAGATGTAGCGTACGTAATCGAACGGCGGCACATTGAGGGACGTAGTGCTCAGGCTATCGCGCTGGATTTGGTTGGAGCATTCGACCGATTTTGTGGAACAGACACTACGGCGGAGGATGGCCCGGAAAGTCCTGAAACTATGGGCAGCCACGCGGAGGATCCGATGTCCTCGTCATTCCGTTCGATTATACGCTGAGTGCCGAGCTGCTTCGCAGTGACTGATGTGCTCGTACCGGCGAGAACAGGTCGTCTCTATTCTTGTGGCGAGCAACAGCTACAACGGGCCAGTGTACTTATACGCACACTGACCCGTTTCGAGGGATCCGATCCTGAGAATCCTAACACGGATCCCGTCTGTAGGTTGACCGTGATTTCAAACTAGAGTCCCAAGTCACGTTTTTTGAGCAGGAAAAGTCCTTCGCCAATACCGGTTACGGCAATGGTGCCGCTTTCAAAGTAAGGGTAATTGCTCCATGAACCGATGAAGCCGGGGGCATCCGGGATCAGTGTGACCACATCAAAGTGGCCGACCTCCACCGGATTACTCCGATCACTGATATCGAATATACGCAGGCCGCTGGCGTAATTGGACTGGTACATGAAGTCGCCCTGGATGTACAGGTTATGGTCACTGGAGGCGTTTCCAGAATAATATTCGCCGACTAGCTGCGGATCCTCCAAGTCTATAACATCCCACATGAGGGTTCGGGTTCCTTCTATGTTACCGCTCATTTCATCAAGCTCGTCATTCATATAGTAAAAGGCATGATCCTCTGTAAGCCAACCCTGGTGCGCGTACGCTACGTTAGGACAGCTGGCATTGGAGAGCGCAATCGGATTCTCCTTGTCCGTGATGTCAGCAATACTGAGTGCCGTCTCGTTCGAATTGAAGCAGACTTCTCGATTTTGATATCTGGTATCTGGGCCTTCATAGATCACACATTGTGCATCGTGGCTATATCCAGTACCGCTTCGGCCTGTTTCGGTATCAGAAAAACAGCCGGCAAACTGTGGGTTTAACGGATCAGAGATGTTCACCATGTGCAATCCTCCTCCGCATGTTTCTCCGCTACCGCCGGCGCCCACGATAAAAGCGTAGCCGGTGGCTTCGTTGATCACGATATTATGTGAACTGCCGACGCCGTCATAGACCGTGAGTGGTGAAAAATCCGCTGGCATTTCCGGTACATCTCGCAATGTACGCAAATCGAACACCTGCATACCGTGAGGGCCGGCGCCATCCGCTACAATGAAAGCGTGATCGTTGTACACTTTAATATCGCGCCAACTGCTCGGTCTTGCCCCTTCGGTCAGAGGCAGATCACCAACGAAGACGGGTGATGCAGGGTCGGTTATGTCAACGAACGCAGTACCGTCAGTGCGGCCAACGAGCGCGTATTCCTTACCGGTTTCAGGGTCAGTCCAGCCCCAAATGTCATTCAGGTTCGTACTTGCTCCGCCCCCAAGATCCTCGATGGACACAAAGGAGAGCATATCAACATTGCTGCAGCCGAATTGGTCTGCCTGCCCATCGCTACAGTCAGCGGGGCCTGAACTGGCCAATGCGACCTCCTCAACCATCGCTAGCCGTCCTGTACGATTCAGGTTCGCATCTGTAAAGACGATAGCCCCGAGTCCATAGTTCGGTCCAGAGGCCAGGAGTGCTACCTGATCTCCGTGAACAGCGATAGCGCGTCCAAGTCCCCCTCATTATCCTCAGACTCAAGACTGGCATTAAGCGACCATGTACCACCATCCTTGGTGTACTTATTAAAGCCGGTGTCTTCATCGACAAGTAGATACATTTCGCCTGCATGCATGGTGATCCGGCCGAACGCCGCACCTTGAATGGTCATGAGACTGTCCAATGCTATACTGGTCGACCAATCTCCGGTATCCTCTTTCATCAATTCAAGGACCGGCCCAGTCACGGGAGTAAATCTGACGGGACCTTCTTCCCGCTGCCTCCGATCTCTGAAGGTCAACCCAGAAGCGGGTGCTATAACATTGCCTGAACCCAGTACGAAAAGGGATCCCCCAAATCTGTAATTTCCCGGAGAGGTGAGTTCTGCTTCCTGCGTGAATCCGTCTTCGGAGTATGAGAAGACGTACACAGCACCTGCCAGATCATCTCGATCGGGGGCTCCCACATAAACACGTTCGCCATCGGTAGCTACGCTGCTGCCGAAACCATCATCTTCTCCAGGCATGTCCGCCATGACCGTAAATGTGGATGGGGAGTCCGAACCGGGACCATGAATGACATGTGCCGAATTATGGCCTGGTGCACCGATCACTAACATTTCACCGTGCAAGTCCAGAGCAGCCCCAAATCCAGAGGTAGTATCGGGGCCGACTTCAATGGCAGCCATTGCCCAGCCATCCTCACCTCGCCTGTACAGAAACACCTGTCCGGTGCCATTCTCGTAGCCCGGAGCCCCAATCGCCAACAGATCACCGTCAAGTACTGTGCTTTGTCCAAATGCTGTGCCTGGAGCAGCGTCCGGTATTAGGACTGTGGTTGAATGGCTCCACTCACCGTCGGAATGATGAAAAATCTGGAGGGCTGCGGAGTACTCATCGGTTGGGGGTTGTACAGAAATGAGCTCTCCATCTCCCAATACCATACCTGGAGAAAAACGCAGGCTGGTTTCCTGGGCAAAGGATTCTGTTACAAACAGACAGAGAAGGAGCGTGAATAGGAGTCGCATGATATTCGGGGGTAGTTTTCGTGAAATTCCATCTAACCAACATAAATGTACTGAAAAACACTCGAAAAGGTTGCCAGTCTTCTTGTGACTCAATTTTGCAGCAGCGTGTTAGAGCGTGGCGTAGTTTTTGGTGTATCTGCCAATCCAGGTTACTTCTTTGCTCTACCTTTGCTTCCAGGCAACGACCGATGGAACTACTGTGATGTGTGTCCGCGAATTCGGTTATAAACCAACACCCGAAGCTGGGTCAAGCTTCGTCGCCCGGAGCTTGGTTGGACAAGAATGTTTTGAAGAGTTTTTCTTTCCATGCCGCAAGGCCGAAATAACAGACAGCGCCCAGGATGAGAGCTCCGGTGGTGATCCATTTGTTTTCGAATAGAAGGGCAACACCAATCAGGGCCAGGCCCGGGAGTGCGAGCACGAAAAAGTCATGGTAGGGTGCTATCCCTTCACGCCATGGAACCCGAGCCAGTCGGAGTATCACAGCTAATTGCAGGCCGCGCACAACGGCCCCGGTAATGCCGCCCGCAATCAGCATTACATCAATACTTCCTGAAAGACCACCCAGGATCCAGGCGGCGGACAGGGATGTAAGGAGCAGCAGGGCCATCATAAAGTCCAGGCGTTGTTGTTCGGTGACATCATAGACGCGTGTCAGCGGGGATACAGTTGAGCTAAGGACCAGCCAGGCAGCGATATACGCGGCATAGATCCCCGCCTGTCGAAAGGAAGTGCCAAGCCATAATTCGAAGAAATCAGGCCCGGCAAGCATAACGGCGAGGACCGGAAAGAGCCCGATCATGATCAGCCGGCGGTGGACCACGCTGGTGATACGGGAAAGGCTGCCGACTAACTGTGCTTCTGCTGCACTCACGAAGAAAGGATGGGCTACAGACCGTGCTATGTAGGAGATTGGAATCCCGATGGCAGCGAGCGCCATTCCGTAGAATCCGAGCGCATTCTCGGCAACATCAGTCGCAAAAAAGAATGGGATCAGCACTATAGTCAGGTGTCCCGTGATTGCTCCGATGGCGGCGGAAGGTGTTGAAAAGAGTGCAAAGCGCCGGTAGCGTACCGCGGCATGCCGCATCCTTCGCCACCCAAAAGCTGCACGGATCGCGGCGGCACTCCTAAGGAAGGCCAGCCAGATAAAAAAGCTGCTGGCGATTACATGTCCAAAAATGAATCCCCCAATATGCCCCGCCTCGTTGGCGTTTATCGGTGGAGCGCCGGCACCGATACGGCCAACTACCATGGAAGCAGTCAGGTTTACATGACCTGCACTGATGTGTCTGAATGCCCGTTTGCGTACCAGCCAGAACTCGGCGATCTTGCCCGACCGCATGCATATAAGTGTCAGGGGCACCAGCGGTAAATAAGGAGCGATTGCCGGAAAATCCAGGAAGCGGGCGATCTCGGTGCTCCATATCGCGAGAACGGTCAAGAGGATTGCAGTGAAGAGCATCACCGTAGCAGATAACCAGATCAGTACGGCCGCATCCTCGTCTTTTCTGGGGAGCATGAGAGCATCCTCGTATCGCAATGAGGCTACCGCACCCACCAAAGTCAGCATGGTTACGAAGTACTTGCCTATTCCTATTTCAGCAGGCAAATACAGTCGGGAAATGACTCCGAGCGCCAGGTAGCCGATCACCATCACAATACCGGCACCGGAAAGCAATGTCAGGACAGGCCCTCGGAGTCCCTGTGTTGAAAACAGATGGTCCAGCCACGTCAGGGTTGAGGATTTACGCGCCATATGGTCCAGGTGCCTGCCTGATAGACAGTCTGTAAGTTTTCAGGGGCATCAGCTTCGTATCGCAAGATCGACTGAAACCCGTAAGTGGTTGATAAATGATGGATCCCTTCGCCTCGCCTTGGCTTCCGGGTAACGACTCATAGCAATGTTGCGATGTGTGTCAGCGAATTCGTTCATAAACAAACACATTAAACCGGGTCAGGCTTCGTCGCCCGGAGCTTGGTTGGAAAAGAATGTTCCAAAGAGTTTTTCTTTCCATGCTGCAAGGCCAAAATAACAGGCAGTGCCCACAATGAGAGCTCCGGTGGTGATCCATTTGTTACCAAAAGGCAGGACAACACCAATCAGGGCCAGGCCCGGGAGTGCGAGGAGTAAAAAGTCACGATAGGGCGCGATTCCTTCACGCCACGGAACGCCGGCCAGTCGGAGAATCACAATTAACTGCAGACCGCGCACAACTGCTCCCGTAATGCCAACTGCAATCAGCATTACATCGATACTTCCCGAAAGGCCTCCCAGGATAAAGGCGGTGAACAGGCATATAAGGAGCAGCAGGGCCATCAAGAAGTCCAAGCGTTGATGTTCGGTGACATCATAGACGCGCGTCAGTGGAGATACGGCCGAGCTAAGGACCAACCATGCAGAGAGATATATGGCATAGATCCCTGACTGTCGCCAGGGAGTACCAAGCCACAATTCAAAAAAATCGGGCCCGGCAAGCATAACGGCGAGAACTGGAAAGAGCCCGATCATGATAAGACGGCGGTGTACCAGGCTGGTGATACGGGAAAGATTGCCAGCAAACTGTTCTTCTGCTGCAATCACGAAGAAAGGATGGGCTACGGACCGTCCCACGTAGGACATTGGATTCGCGATAGCAGCGAGTACCATGGCGTAGAACCCGATGATTGTCTGAGCATTATCACCCGCAAAAAAGAAGGGGATGAGCAGTACGATCAGGTGTCCCATGAGTGTTCCGATGGCAGCGGAAGGCGTTGAAAAGAGTGCAAAGCGCCGATACCGTACCGCGGCCTGCTGCATCCTTCGCCATCCAAAAGCTGCACGGATCGCAGCAGCGCTGCGACGGAAGGCAAGCCAGACAAAATAGCCGCTGGCAATAACATGCCCAAATATGAACCCCCCAATATGTCCCGCCTCGTTGGCGTTTATCGGCGGTGCGCCGGCACCTAGACGCCCAACAACCATGGAAGCAGTCAGGCTTACATGGCCTGCACTGATGTGTCTGAAGGCCCGTTTGCGTACCAGCCAGAACTCCGCGATCTTGCCCGACCGCATGCATACAAGCGTCAGGGGCACCAGCGGCAAATAAGGACCAACTCCCGGGAAATTAAAGAAGCGAGCGATCTCAATGCTCCATATAGTAGGAATGGTCAAGAGGGTTGTGGAGAGGAGCATCACCGCAGCAGATAGCCAGACCAGTACGGCCGCATCTTCGTCTTTTCTGGGGAGCATGAGAGCATCCTCGTATCGCAATGAGATGACTGCCCCCAGAACAGCCACTACGCTTACGAAGTGCCTCCCTATTCCTATTTCTTCCGGCTCATACACTCGGGAAATGGCTCCGAGCGCTAGGGAACCGATCACCATCACAATACCGGAACCGGAAAGCAGCGTCAGGGCAGGCTCTCGTAGCCCCTGCTTTGAAAACAGACGGTCCAACCACTTCAGGGCTGGGGATTTACGCGCCATACGGTCCAGGGGCCTGCCTGATAGACAGTCTGAAAGTTTTCAGGGGCATCAGCTTCCTGTCGCACGATGTACTGAAACCCGTAAGTGGTTGATAAACGATGTATCTCTTCGCTCGGCAGAGCCAGGTAGGCACTGTCCAGTGCGGATATGAGATTCAGTCCTCCGCGACGTGGCGGCGTTACAGGAGCCATGTCCAAGAGCCGTGTAAACCATTGCGTCATATAGGGCTGATGGAAGGGGATAGCTTTGAAGTTCACGACGATAGCACGCTTTGCTTGTGATCTGAAGTGTGCCCAGTGCGGAGGTACAGCAAATACTGCGTCCTTGTCGGTCGACTCGCGTGCCCACGCTGCAACCTGCTCGGCAGGATCGGTGGTCGGTGCCGGTCTAATTCCGAGTGAGTCAGGAGAAACGATAAGGAATGTGGCTGCGATGAGCAATGTAGCGCCAAGTGCAAAATGTCCGTGGTCAAAGAAGAAGGTTACCGTGCGTCGGCCAAAGTGCTGGACTAGTTGTGCAACAACATTAGACACCATAATGACACAGAACACCTTAACCAGGACAGTGAGTTTGAAGAGCTGTAGTTTGGTGATCGTGTCTACACGCAGCACCTCACTGCACAAAAAGGACAGTGCACAAAGTCCCGCAATAACGATCAATGATCGGCGAATGAACGTGCTGTAGACATGGGGCATCCGTCCGAAAGAAGCAAGTCCCAGCACGAGAAGTACTGCGAAGCCGAATGCTGATTCAGGGGTGAAAGAGGTTGGCATGTAGTGGTGCGGAGCCCGGAATTCAAAAAGCATATAGAAGTACGACCAGGGTCCGTCCGGATGCGGCCGCGTAAGCTGGAACCAGATCAATGGTCCCAGAGCGGGCAGTGCAGCCAATGTGAAAGTTCCGGTGAACAGGTATGGACGCGCCGCAGTCCATCCGTGCCTCCAAAGCAGCAGCAGCGCACAAACCATTGCTATTTGCAGTCCAACCAATGCCTGCATCCAGCAAGCAAGCCCCATAAGGATCGCGGCAGGCATGGGTCGTCCACGCACGAAAAATACTAGGCCCCACAAGCCAAGCGTCCAGGCCGGTATGCTTGGAGTAAGTATCCATGTCACGAGATCATTCCCCCCTAGCGTGAATTTGGGGGTTAACAGCAGAATCGTGACGACACAGATCGTGGCGGCCAGACGATCGCGTGTAAGCTGCAGTCCAAGCGTATACAGCGCCATGCTTGTGCCGAACCAACTTGCCACGTAAAAGATGAATATGGTTGCATAGGGTCCAAAAAGCTTTGCCGGCAGCCAAGCCACAAAAACAAATAACGTTCGTGGGCCGAATGATTCCATTTGGACGTTTACGAACCAGTCCAGCTGGTAAAGGCTCGCATCCATCAGACGCATGAGGTAGGGCAGTACTTCATCCTGATCACTGATGGCGTAGTCATAGCCGCGCCAAAAAAGGTAGAGCGTCAGAGTAAGGAGGGGGAGGTACAGTGGTGGACGCATGCCCATTCCTGTAAGCAGCCGTGGCCATTGGCCAGTACGGAGACGCATGATTCAACGTTGGAAGTGAATCTGCGGGCGCCGCCGCAAGTGGTAGTACTGTGTCAGCACTGGGCCAAAGGTACGCTTGAATTCGGCTATAGAGGGGGTATTTGCGCCTACAAAGTCGAATTTGGCTATGCCCGACGCATGCAGAATTGTGAGAACCTCGCCTATAAGTACGGTCATCGCGGGCCCCGGAATGCTGCCCGCAATCCAGTAATGCGCTGTACGATCATCGTGAAGGATGACTACTCCGCCCTCAACGGTGTCATTGCGAATGGCTGTGAACGCGCGCGCCCGTGACCCCATGGCCTTCGCTACGGATTCCAGTGCTGCCGGTTTGCCGGGCATGCGGCGTTCGTGTCTCCCGTAGCTCTTTACACATAGGTCAATGATCGTGCGTAAGTGACACGGGTCTTCCTCAATTCTGAAGCTGGATGTTTTTGATCGCCAGGTCCGGCGTGCGCCTTCCGACCAGTCATCAATGTTGCTCGGGAGGTCAATCATGTACGTGAAGAGTGGTCGAACATCCCAGCCGCGCCATTGTGCGGTACGCGGATCGTTCAACTTAACCAGCAGGTCAGCGCGTTGGGCTTGCTGCTCAGCATGCTTCAGAAGGTGATCCAGGGGGGTAGCCTGCCCGTGCACTTGGTGCGCAAGTACGGGTTTGCCCAGAAGTACCGCAGAGTATTGTGTAGAAGGGGGTACGATCACACGCCGCAGAGGACCACGCCCTTTTGTGTGCAGCAGCAGCGCGGCATCATCCCCGCTAAAATGCATGGAAGAACCCAGGCCGTACGCTTCATCTACGGCTCTTGCGTAACGCAGAGACGCAAATACCGTACGCTCGGGAGCCTCCTCCCAGAGTGCATGGTAACGCGCGCACGCATCAGCGTTGTCCAGATTGTATGGCGGGGAAATCACCGGCCAGCCAGGCTACAAGATATACTGGCTCAGATCGCGATTGCGCGCGATGGAACCAAGGTAAAGTTCAACGTCACTGGCGTCCATATTGACCGTCTTCGGACAAGAGCCATCAGACTCGAAGAGTAATTCTTCAAGCAGCGTGGTCATAATGGTATGGAGTCTTCGGGCTCCGATATTTTCTACATCGGCATTGACCATGGCTGCTGTTTTGGCGATCATCTTGACCGCATCATCCGTGAAGTTGAGGGTCACATTTTCGGCTTCCAGAAGGGCCCGGTATTGTTTGAGCAAAGCATTGCGTGGCTGCGTGAGAATACGGTAGAAGTCCTCCTCAGTGAGACTGTGCATCTCTACTCGAATGGGGAAGCGTCCCTGCATTTCGGGAATCAGGTCACTCGGTTTGGCTACATGGAATGCTCCACTGGCGATGAACAGGATATGATCTGTTTTAATCATACCGTGTTTGGTGGTGACAGTGGCTCCTTCAACGAGGGGCAGCAGGTCCCTCTGAACCCCTTCACGGGAGACATCCGGCCCTCCGGTACCCTTGCTTGAGCGACTGGCCACCTTGTCAATTTCGTCGATGAATACGATACCGGAATCTTCGACACGTTTGATGGCTTCTTGCGTCACGTGGTCCAGGTCAATAAGTTTGAGGGCCTCTTCTTTGGTCAGCAGTTCTTCGGCTTCCGAAATTTTCAGGCGGCGTTTTTTGCGTTGTTTGCCCCCAAAATTGCCAAGCATATCTTGAATGTTCACCCCCATTTCCTCCATACCCATAGGCCCAAACACCTGCAGCATAGGTGAGGAATGATCACTTTGGACCTCAATCTCGATCTCGCGGTTGGCGAGACGCCCATCTTTCAGACGTTCACGAAATCTAGTTCGCGTTGTGGATTCTGCCGGTTCGGGGGTTTCTGTATGCCCGTTGTCTGCATCCACAGCGTTAACGGGTGGAGGAGGCATAATTACATTGAGAACACGCTCGCGTGCGAGTTCACGTGCCCGATCCTGAACGCGTTCTTCGTGCTCCTGGCGCACGAGCCGGATGGCACGGTCTGCCAGGTCACGGATCATGCTTTCCACATCGCGTCCCACATAGCCCACCTCGGTGAATTTTGTAGCTTCAACCTTGACAAAGGGGGCATCAACCAGCCGTGCAAGTCTACGGGCGATTTCCGTTTTGCCTACTCCGGTAGGTCCCATGAGGATAATGTTACTGGGCAAAATCTCGTCCTGTAACTCATCGGGTACCTGCTGGCGGCGCCAGCGATTGCGCAGTGCAATTGCCACGGTGCGCTTGGCTTCCGACTGGCCGATGATATAGTTATCCAACTCAGCCACTATTTCCCGTGGAGTAAGTTCTGAGTGCGCCATCATCGAATTATCGGGGAGTCACTGCTGTTTTCTCTGCTATTGCTGAGATCCTGATTGTAATAGAGACTATCCTGTTCTTCGTCGAAGTCGGTGTATTCACCATCGTCGTAGCCCTGTTCGCCCGCGTGAAGTGCAAGAACATTGGGATGATCGTGGTTGATAAGCAGCACGGTGTAGTCATAGGGATATCCCCGACGCTTTTCCAGCCATACTGCGCCCGCCTCGTTAAGGTCGCCAACCAGTGCCTTGGGGTCATCATCACCGCCGAGCGCTTCCGAAAGTTTGCGCAGAAGTGGCGTGAGATAGACCTCCTCATATTGGCCGAAGAAGCGGTCAATTACTTCAAGCACCAGCAGCGAAGTTTCGTTTGTGACCGCCGCCATTTTTTCGGGAGGCGGACCGGCTTCGGCTGTTCGATGAGGCTGGTCAGATGCAGGGCGGACGGGTTCACCTGCGTGCAAGTGAGCGGGATGCGAAGTCTGTTCAAGGAGCGTATTGGCGTCAATGAATAGATCTGAGTGCTCCACCGATCTTGTAGGATCAGGGGATTGGAACGTGATCACTACTCCTCGAAAACCACTTTGTTGACAAAACTTCATCAGAGGGAGGTAGAGGCGATCCCCGGTAACCAGGATAATGACAGTTATATCCCTCTGGGACTGGAGCGTGTTCATGATGTCAACGCAAATCTGGATTTCTGATGCGTTCGCCTGCAAAGAGGCCGGTACGAACCTCGGCTCTATTCCAGCCAAGTAAAGGCTTTGCTGAATCTGCTGCCCAACTGCTCCCATGGTGGCAAAGTCTGCGTAGGCAACGGATGAGACCAAACTAACACGCATACCTTCCATGTATTGCGAGACTGCGGTCAGTAGTCCGCTGGCCTTGGTTTCGAGGTTGGATTGCTGGGCGTCGTGATGTTTTATGTAGTCAAAAAGATTTTCGTAGTCTACAAACATAAAAGCACGTTGCACAGTACGGGTTGGGTGTTGATTTCCTATGGTTCTCATTATTCTGAATTATCTAATTATTGTGCGTAGTTGACTGGTTATCAATCTCAACTACAGTCAGAAAGCTATTTGTGTAGACGCAAATATCCGCGGCTACACCAAGTGCGTCTGTTACAACCTCCTTGGCAGTCAATTGGGGGGCGTGTTTGATCATGGCACGGGCGGCGGCCAGCGCATACGGCCCCCCGCTGCCAATTGCAACGATATCATCATCCGGTTCAATGATGTCACCGCTGCCGCTAATGAGTAGCAGGCGTTCGTTCGACCCGACGGCCAATAATGCCTCCAAGCGGCGCAAATACCGATCCGTGCGCCAGTCCTTGGCAAGCTCCACGGCAGCGCGTACAAGATTTCCTCCATACTGCTGGAGCTTTTCTTCGAATCGCTCAAACAGCGTGAAAGCATCTGCAGTCGAGCCGGCAAATCCAGCGAGCACTTTGCCCTCAAACAGTCGTCGCACTTTCTGGGCCTTGTGTTTCATTACAATATCGCCCAAGGTTGCTTGCCCGTCGGATCCCAAAGCCACCTTGCCACCGCGGCGTACACCTATTACTGTAGTACCGTGTAGGATTGCCTCGCTCATAATAAATTCTATATATGTGAGGCCCCCAAACGCGAATCTCGAACTCTAGTAAAATATTTCGCTGGGGGAAATGTACCCTGTGCTAGAGCGAAGTATACACGGGATGATCTCCTGCTGTTCCCAACAGATTGGACCATTGGAATCCTCCTCTTTGACAAGCCTCACGGTACTGACTCAGTTGTAGCGCCGGACCAGTGAGTTCACAAATGATTCCTGGATCGCGTGAATGGGGCTGTGATGGCCGTGGAAATGATTCGCAAAAATCACAAAAGCCAACATAGCCCCATCTTCCCGCATCACGTACCCTGCAAGAGCACTTACATTTCCAAGGGATCCCGTCTTGGCGCGGACGCGCCCGAATCCAGCCGCATTCCCTCTGAATCGATACTCAAGGGTTCCGTCCTTCCCGCCGACAGCCAATGAAGTCAAAAAGGATTCTCTGATGCTAGTGTCGGGATGCAGTGCCATATATCGGAGCAGTTTCATGGTCATTGCAGGCGTTACCAGGTTTTTCCGGGAAAGACCAGAGCCATCCACCAGTTGGAGTCTGGAAGTGTCAATTCTAGCTGCGTCATACGTTCGCATGGCAGCAGCTACTCCCATAGCGGCTGAACCGGGCTCAGAATCTTCTTCCGGATTCGGGTACTCAACCCCCAGCGTTTTCAGCAGGTGCTCGGCATAAAGATTGTGGCTCTCTTTGTTTATGGTGGCAACCAACTCGGACAGCGGAGCGGAAGTATGCCGTGCGACTACGCGGGCATTCTGATAATCAAGTGCAGTCGACAGACTATCTACATCAACGGATTTCCCCCGGACAAGAATACCGCGGGAATCCAGTAAAGTCCGCAGCCCGTGAACGAAATAGAGCGTTGGATTGTGAACGGACAGCTCTTCGGGGTCAGAATATCCAAGCGGAACCGCACTCGAAATTGTGATATGATTTGAATTAGGCTCACGCGCATGTCCTTCTTCAAGTTCTTGTCCACGGGGAAGGGTCACCGACCGGTTGTGGAAAATGAAATAATCCATCAGTTCAGGCGTGACAGATAACTGGCCTGGTGTGCCGGGCTGGGTTGGATGCACCTCCACCTCCACAATGGCGTCGTAGAAAGTCAGTCCACTGACCTGTGGGGCGTAACCGTATACAAGATCGTCCCAGCTCCAGTCCGCGCCAAGTGGAATGTCATCAAACGCGTTATCGTCCCCAATCACATGGCCGCCTATTTCGTGTATTCCAAGAGCGAGTAAAGAGTCTGCGAAGGCGTTGAACAGGTCCATGTGATCCGGGCCTGGGGCGCCGGTGGAGGGATCGCCCGCCCCACGTATAACCAAGTTTCCTTGCAGTGTATGGGTAATCTGAGGACCGTCCGCATACAGCTGAGTAACATAGTGGTAGTCGGGGCCTAGCTGATCGAGTGCCGCCGCAGTTGTGAACAGCTTCGTAACTGAAGCAGGCATAAAACTATGCTCAACATTACGCATGAAGAGCGTGTCTCCTGTGGTTACGTCGGTAACCATGGCGCCCCACCACGTGTAAGGACGGACATCAAGGATGGAGTCAAGTACACCTTGCGCTCGACACACGCCGATTGAGAATACGAACGATAAAGCGAGGCAGGTTGCAAATTGCCGCATAGTACGGGGATTGCTAATTGTTCGATAGGGACTCTAGTACAATTGCCGCAGAGTCCGGTCGATTCAGGATAACGAACGCAAAATGCGCGGTACTTAAAGGTGCGGCGGGGGTTACTTTGATCTGCCAGTAATTACTGCCTGCCTGGCGATTAGACTCAAGGATGGTACCGATAGGCATGTTCGGGGGAAAAATCCCACTGGCCTCATGTGTAATGACACGCTGTCCATACTGAACATCTGCGCTTACGACAATTTCCTTGAGCTCCAGCACGTCGGGCTCATTGCTTCCCCCTGAGATGATCCCTATGACGCGAAGTGTATCAATCATGGCAGGCACATGAAACTGCGAGTGGAGGTGCGGCAACACGGTGCTGTAGTCACGACTGACATCAATCACACGCCCCAGAATTCCCAAGTGACTGACAACGGCCATATTGACCTCCACGCCGTCTGCACTACCGACATCAAGGGTGAAAAAATTCGTTGTTCCGAACGGTTCGCGTGCGACGATGCGTGCGGCCACGGTCTCGAGACCGCTGTCATTCTTCCAATCCAGGGCCTGACGCAGATCCTGATTCTCGAGATCCACAACACGCAATCTGGCCAACTCACTGGTATGTCTGAGATGGGCATCTCTGAGCGCTTGGTTCTCATTGAAGGCACGCAGTGCCTTCGCAGCCCAAGACATTCGGTATTCAACAGTTCCGGCTATTTGTAATGCTTGGCTGCGAACCCCTCGCATGAGCGGCCGATTAGCATTGGTCATAACAATAAGCGAGACAATCAGCAATGCGGACAAAAGAGCATAATCACGCAGGCGGTACCACAAGTCTATCATTCCATCACGAGGTTTGAGCCATTCACGGTGTGGCGCCGACCTTTCCAGGCATTTTTGTCCTCGGCACGCATGGCATCGTGGAATGCAGCGATCTGGGGCATCCCCCTTCGTCTATCATCCGGCCTACAGCAAGATGTCTGAGTACGCTGGTACGTTTTCCAGAACCTTGCCGGTTCCACGGGCCACGGCGGTGAAGGGATCATCTGCCGTGTGGACGGGAAGATCAACACGATTACGAATAATGACATCCATTCCTTTCAGGAGTGCACCTCCACCGGTTAGCATGATGCCCCGTTCAAGGATATCTGCTCCCAGTTCCGGGGGCGTCGCTTCAAGGCATGCCATAACGGCCGATGTGATGTTGCTGACGGTCGAGCTGATCGCAGTGCGCACATCCTCGGACGTGATCGTATGTACTTTCGGCATGCCGCTGCTCGAGTCCTGTCCACTGATGAACAGCTCCAGTTCGGGTTCCATAACGATCGCGCTGCCGACCTCTCGCTTAATTCGTTCAGCAGTGCGCTGTCCGATGATTAGGTTGTGATAATATTTGAGGTAGGCTAAAATGGCCGCATCGATCTCGTTCCCTCCGGTACGTATCGATTGATCTATTACGATGCCATTGAGTGCGATGACCGCGATTTCTGTTGTGCCTCCCCCGATGTCCACGATCATATTTCCAATAGGCTCATGGACTTTCAGGCCAATCCCGATGGCCGCTGCCATGGGCTCCGCAATCAAGTGCACTTTTCTTGCACCGGCATGCTCAGCACTGTCGCGGACCGCCCGCTTTTCAACCTCTGTTGTTCCGCTGGGAATGCAGATGACCATCTGCCGAATCGTTTTCAACCATCCGGTCTGGACTTTTCTGATCAGACCACGGATGAGTTGCTCAGCCAACTCAAAATCGGCGATAACCCCATCCTTGAGCGGATGCACAGTCTCAATTTTGCGGTGTGTCTTTTCGTGCATCGGCAATGCATCATTGCCAATGGCGAGTACTTTGTTAGTTTGGCGGTCAACTGCGACGATACTGGCTTCGCTAAGGACAATACCCTGCCCTTTCACGTAGACTAATGTGTTGGCCGTACCAAGATCCACGGCTACGTCGGTATTCAGACTGTAGAATGGCATGGGTGTGCGCTTTCCAGAAAAACCAGCGGAACGAATCTTAAGATACACTTCTGCGGTTGGTTATCAATGTCGAAAATGCCTTCTTCCGGTGAACACCATAGCCATGCCGCGTGAATCTGCTGCAGCAATTACTTCCTTATCCCTCACTGATCCACCGGGCTGGACTGCTGCTACGGCTCCACCGTCTGCCGCTGCAAGCAGGCCATCAGGAAATGGATAAAACGCATCGGAAGCAACGACGCAGCCATCGAAGCTCAAGCCGGACTTGGCACCCTTTGCCAAGGCGATCTCAGAAGAATCTATTCGACTCATCTGACCGGCTCCAATTCCCAATGTTCGTTGATCTTTGGCATAGACAATCGCGTTACTCTTCACATGTTTGGCTACGCGCCAGGCAAACCTGAGGTCAAGAAGTTCACGCTGCGTCGGTGTTCGACTTGTGACCGGTGTAAACGAGTCCTTATCGGCCGGGCTGTCAATGGTTTGGCAGAGCAGCCCGCCAAGTACCTCGCGCATCTGATATCCTTCACTAGGAACAGGTTTGAATGTAATAATTCGACGATTCTTTTTTTCCTGAAGCAATGCCAATGCATCATCATCAAAGGATGGTGCAATGACCAATTCCGTAAAGATACGCCCAACAGCTTTTGCTACATCAATGCCGCAGGGTTTATTCATGACTACAATGCCCCCAAAAGGCGATTGTGTATCGGTTGCAAAGGCATGCTGCCAAGCCTCCAGGAGCGTTCCAGCAGTTGCAACGCCGCAGGGATTGGTGTGCTTGAGAATAGCTATGGTTGGATCTTCATCGGTAAACTCCTGGATAAGAGCCAGCGCGGCATCAAGGTCAATCAGGTTGTTGTACGAGAGTGCTTTGCCGTGGAGTTTTGTAATCCGGTCTTCCAGGCTGCCGTAGAACGCGGCATTCTGGTGAGGATTCTCTCCGTAGCGCAGCGTAGCCTTACTAGAGAGATGTATGCTCGCATGCGCTGGGAGCGGGCTTTCCTGATCATTTCCGAAATAGGCGGAGATAGCCTGATCATAAGCAGCCGTTCGCGTAAAGGCCATGCGTGCCAGTTGATGTCTGAGGGCTAGCGAGAGATGTCCATGTGCGTTACCCAGTGATGTCAAGATATCTCCGTATTCGTCCGGTGAAGTGACCACCGCTACGTAAGTAAAGTTCTTGGCCGCGGCCCGCACCATGGCAGGCCCACCAATGTCAATGTTTTCCGCAGCGATAGCATCATTAACGTCGGGTCGTTGGATCGCTTCAGTAAAAGGGTAAAGGTTGACCACGACAAGTTCAAACGGTTGTATACCGTGCAGGTCCAGATCATTCCGATCGTCTTTCGCATTCTGTCTGGCAAGAATCCCGGCATGGATTGCTGGATGAAGCGTCTTAACTCTCCCTCCAAGCATAGCCGGTGCTTTAGTGACCTCGGCAACATCTACCACTTCCAATCCGGCGGAACGCAGATGTCTGGCAGTACCCCCGGAAGAGACAAGCTCAATTCCATAGCTTTGGAGCCCTTCTGCGAACGGGATCAATTCGTTCTTGTCGTAGACCGACAACAGGGCACGGCGCGGGCGCACCCCATCGGGGACAGGTATATTCAGTGGATCAATCGTCATGTGTTTTTATAGGTTGAATTATCACGCGTCGACCTTTGATCTGAACGCGCCCCTGGGAAATTAAATCAATTGCCTCAGGAAAAATCTTATGTTCAACGACCAAGACACGCTCAGCAAGGGAGTCTGGTGTATCGTCCGGTAGCACGGGCACCTTTTTCTGTAGCAGGATAGGACCAGTGTCATATTCTTCATCCACAAAATGGACCGTCGCTCCGCTGAAAGATTCCTTGGCCTCCAGCACCGCTTTATGTACACGGTGTCCATAGAGCCCTTTTCCTCCAAAACGTGGCAGCAGGGCGGGGTGAATATTCAGGATACGTCCCCAGAACGCTTCTACAACCGGCACAGGGACTTTGCATAGATAACCGGCGAGTGCAATCAGGTCTATTTTTTCGGCATGCAGGAGATCAATCAGAGCATTTGCGTACAGCTTGTCGCTCTCAAAAGCTCGGGGGGAGAGCACTTGTGCGGGCACGTCGAGCGCACGGGCGCGGTCAAGAACGCCAGCCTTGGATCTGTTGCAAACTACCAACGTGACACGATAATTACGGGCATTTTCAGCGATTGCCTGAAAATTTGATCCTCCGCCTGAGGCGAATACAGCGACACGCAGATTCATGCACAAGCCATCGGTAATACGCAGGGTTGACAAAAATAGGTCATCACTTCTGTCCGGTTTGGAAAAATTTAGGATGAACGACCGGCTCCAGGATGTCAAGTCGCCCTTCGTTGACCCTTGCGGTCAGGCGGGCGAGCACCCCGATAGGCAGTACATGACGGGGAATAAAATGGCCGTAGGTAAGCCCCGCTACGACCGGCCATGTGTATCCGCTGGCATATCCGGCGATAATTTCGTTCACGTCGCGTCGTGACTGTTCGTCGTTGATGTCCGGCCCTGTAAAAGCACCGACGATTAAACCCCCGAGTTTGTTAAGTATTCCAGCATTTTTCAGTTGCGCGAACAGTGCATCAATCCGGTAAGGTGCCTCGTTCACATCTTCAATGAACAGCAGTGCCCCCTGGAAGCTTGGCAGATGTGGAGAGCCGATCATTCTAACAATCGAAGAGAGATTGCCTCCCAGGAGTGTTCCCGTACATTGACCTTCCTGCAATGTCTGCAAGTCCGTTACGGGAGGTGGAAGTTGTCCTTCAAGAAGTTCACGCAAGGCCTCTTTCATAGCAGTGTCAATCTCCCCCCATTCAACGACCACAGGTCCTGAAACAGATCGCCATCCTGCGTGCTTGAACAGAGAGAGCTGCAGGGCGGTAATGTCGCTATAGCCAATCAGGACGCCTCGTTCACGCTGTGCGGCGTTGTAGTCAATCTTGTCCAAAATCCGTAAGCAGCCGTATCCTCCCCGGAGTGCCATCAAGAACCGGTTTCTCATAAGTGCTTGATTGAACTGTTCCGTACGTTGCGTATCTGACCCGGCCAGATAGCCGTACGGTATAAGTTGATCTGGATCCCAATGAGTCACATATCCATCTGCAGCAAGCACGCTTAATCCGCGTTCCAGTCTTTCAGGTATTCGAGGCGGGCTCGCTGGGGCCACTATACCAAGTGGCTGATCGGGGAGGCGTGCGGAGGATCGAATGTAATTCATTTTGTGCGAAAGATATGCCGAATTTTATTGACGGACAGGTAATTCGCTCCGGTGATTGTACGCCCTCCGGTCAAACTGTTGTCATACGTCCACCGGAATACTGGCCAAACCTGGCCTTTGCAGCATTGATGCAAGCCGCAGACATAGTTGTCTTGGCGGACACCCTTCAATACAGCCGTCAGTCGCTACAGAATCGTACACGTGTTCGTAATCCCGACGGATGGCAGTGGGTATCGGTACCGCTGAAAGGGGGGCAGCACGGTCGGTCACAGGCTGACACCCGCATCCGCCAGGTACCAGGCTGGCGGAAACAACATTGGAAAGCAATTGCGTTCAATTATGGCCAGTCACCGTACTTTGATCATTACGGAGAAACAGTCAGAGCGCTTTACAACCGAGAATGGGAATATTTGGGGGCATTGAATGTTGCAACTACCCGGTTGGTATTTCGATGGATGGGTTTCTCGGCGAACCTGCTGACCGCTACGGAATTGGAGGGGCGTCCTGACAGTATGGAAGCGATCCTGGCTTTCTGGCAGGAGGCGCAGCTATTGGCACCCGCCGAGATACCTGAACCATGTGCCACTCGTCGTTTGTATTTTTCGCAGCCGGATTACCGTCAGACCTTCGTCGGGTTTGCACCCGGCATGACGGTACTGGACCTGATTTTTAACTACGGACCCGAAAGCGCGGACATCCTTCGCAGAGGTACACGTATTGAGCTAATTGACAGATAAAACCAATGGACGTAATTGATCTTTCCTTTCTGGAGCAGCAAGTATTGTGGGGGGTCTCAGTCGGTCGTTTGATCCTCTCAGGCCTGCTTCTTCTATTGGGCATCCTGGCCTACCGCTTCGTGCGGAGGGTATTGGGAGGTCTGCTGAAGCGGTTTAACAAGAGCGGAGATGTAGATGTGATCGACGATGTAAACCGCCTGCTCACCAAACCTCTTAGCCTGTTGATCAATGTGGTCCTCTGGAATGGCGTGATCGGTTTGCTCACACTTCCTGAGGCGCCGCTGAACGTACATAAATGGTTCAGTATCGCAGGCGCGGTGGTGGTGTTGCTTGTAGCACTCTACTGCGCATTTCATGTAGTGGATGTGTTCGCGGGGATTGCGAGGCGTGCAGCCGAAAAAACTGAAACACGGCTGGATGACCAATTGATTGCACCGGTTACTAACACGCTGAAGCTGGTCCTGGTGCTGGTCGCCATGGCCGCCATAATAGGGCAGTTCGGTGGCTCGGCCGCGGGCTTAATTGCAAGCCTCAGCATCGGTGGGCTGGCGCTGGCTTTTGCGGCAAAGGACACATTGGCGAATGTTTTTGGGTCGCTTGTGATTTTCAGTGAACGTCCTTTTCAGATCGGGGATGTCATAGATGTAGGTGGAGTTAACGGAGTGGTGGAGGAAGTTGGTGTTCGCAGTACGCAAATTCGAAAATTCGACAAAACCGTTTCGATTCTGCCCAACCAAACCTTCACCAATGCGGAAATCTGCAATCTGTCCAAAAGAGATGCCAGGCGGATCCGTTTTGAGGTTACGTTCACGCACGAGGTCACCTCGCTTCAGCTGGAGCAGTTTCTGACTTCGGTCAGGGAATCACTGGATCAGCGAACAGACATCCATTCGGATCAGAGTCTGGTTCGCCTTACGAACATGAACACCAATGGACTGGTCGTTCTTGTCTTGGCATTCACCAAGTCGACAGGATACGACGAGTTCATGTTGACGCAGGAAGAGATTTTGCTTGGCGTTCGCAAACTCGCAGAAGAGCAGGGATTGCCTATAATGCCGGCAAAGGAAATCCACCTTTCCAGTCAGCCCACGAATTAGCGCGGGATCACACCGCGGAATTCCCGAACACCTGGTTGCAGGTATGGGGAAGGTCAGTATCTTAGCACATCACGAGCGTTAGTCTTGCACATGACTTCCAAACGGTATTGGCGAACTAACCTGCAGTACGTAGGGATACTCCTTGGGATTTGGTTTTTGGTATCATTTGGCGCCAGCGTGCTACTGGTTGATGTGCTGGATGGGATTCGCATGTTTGGCTTCAAACTGGGCTTCTGGTTTGCGCAGCAGGGAGCCATATACGTTTTTGTTCTGATCATTTTTATATACGTGGTCTTGATGAACCGGCTGGACAAAAAGTCAATTTCGGAGGAGACATGACGGTGCAGGCATGGACCTTCATTATGGTGGGGCTCTCCTTTGCACTTTATATCGGAGTTGCCATTTGGTCTCGTGCGGGGTCGACTGGAGAGTTCTATGTGGCCGGTGGGCGTGTTCATCCTGTGCTGAACGGAATGGCTACGGCGGCCGACTGGATGAGCGCAGCTTCGTTTATCTCAATGGCGGGGTTGATCGCGTTCATGGGCAGGGATGGTAGTGTTTATCTCCTCGGGTGGACCGGGGGGTACGTGCTTTTGGCTTTGCTGCTTGCTCCGTACCTGCGCAAATTTGGAAAATTTACTGTCCCTGACTTCGTGGGGGATCGGTATTACTCCCAGACTGCCCGCTTCGTCGCGGTGTTGTGCGCCATTTTTGTGTCGTTCACCTATGTGGCAGGCCAGATGCGTGGCGTGGGTATCGTGTTTTCGCGCTTCCTTGAAATTGATATTGTGCTGGGCGTGCTTATAGGTATGGGTATCGTGTTTTTCTACGCTGTACTCGGAGGTATGCGAGGCATAACGTATACACAGGTGGCTCAGTACTGCGTACTCATTTTTGCGTACCTCGTGCCGGCAATTTTTATCTCATTGCTGATGACGGGAAATGTGATTCCCCAGATAGGTTTTGGGAGTACGCTGGCAGATGGTTCCGGCACCTACCTGTTAGAGAAACTTGATGGTCTGAGCAGGGATCTGGGTTTTGCGGCCTACACGAGCGGGCAGAAGAGCATGATTGATGTCTTTGCAATCACCGCAGCGCTTATGGTCGGGACAGCAGGTCTGCCTCATGTTATTGTCCGGTTTTACACGGTACCGCGCATGCGGGATGCACGAACAAGTGCGGGCTGGGCGCTTGTTTTTATTGCACTCCTGTACACGAGTGCACCTGCGGTTGCAGCTTTTGCCCGCACAAATCTATTAACGACCGTTACGGATCAGCCCTATTCTGAGGTTCCAGACTGGTTCAAAAATTGGGAGCAGACCGGTCTAATCAAGTTTGAGGATAAAAATGGAGACGGCAGGATTCAGTATGTCGGGCCGTCGGCAGATAGAGAAAACGAACTTACTATTGATCCCGACATTATGGTTCTGGCCAATCCAGAGATTGCAAGACTGCCCGGCTGGGTTATCGGGTTGGTTGCGGCAGGTGGGCTTGCTGCAGCGCTTTCCACAGCGGCCGGGCTGCTACTGGTTATTTCGACGGCCGTGGCCCGTGATCTCCTGAAAAAAGGGTTTATGCCGGAGATTTCAGAGAAGCGAGAGCTTCGGACCGCACGCATAACTGCGGGGGCTGCCGTAATCATCGCGGGCTATTTTGGTATTGATCCGCCAGGTTTTGTTGCCCAGGTCGTTGCTTTTGCTTTCGGCCTAGCGGCAGCGTCTTTCTTCCCGGCGATCATCCTGGGGATCTTTACCCGGCGTATGAACAAATACGGAGCCGTGAGCGGCATGATTGCCGGCATAGCCTTTACCGCTTGCTACATTGTCTTTTTCAAGTTTATACGGCCTGACCTGAATGTTGCAGAGTACTGGCTTTTTGGTATTTCGCCTGAGGGCATAGGAGCAGTGGGGATGGTGCTCAATTTCGTTGTGGCCACCGTGGTCTCGAAGTTTACTCCGCCTCCCCCTGCATCGATTGATGCACTGGTGGACAGGATCCGGGCACCGGGTGACTGAGGTTTGGTAGAGGGCATGGCAACCTCAATCCAAGATGTATTTTTGCGGGCATATCGGGGCAGGTATCGGACGATGCTGCGCTAATTAAATATGAGACCACCCGTGTCTGCTTCCGGGATAGGGCCACATGGCGATCGGTGTTCGGGTTCCACAAGATTCCACAATATGGATATACGCGCCGCTGTTGAGCAATCACTTACAGGCATAATTCGCTCACATTTATTAGATCAGTGTTTCACAACTATGCTCCAGCGCCATGAACTCCAGATTATTTTTGACAGTAGCGGCTATTATCCTTTTTTATTCCGGATGCGTTCCAGCAGACCAGCAAGCCGCAGAGGAAATGGGGCAGACGGGTCCAGATGATTGCCCGAATCTTTCTGGTACCTGGGAATTGGTGGAAATCAGAGAGTCTGCAGGAGCGCTGAGCGGGGAGTTTGAGAGTGATCCCGAGTACCGGGAGGCACCGACGCTCAAGGTGCTTAACAGCACACACTGGATGTTTATTCGGCAGATCGCCGATGTATTTGTGCATGCGCAGGGGGGACGGTACACGCTTGATTCCCTGGGGCAGTATACCGAGTATGTGGAGTACAGTGCGATTCCTCAAAATGTCGGCCAGGCATTTGAATTCAGTTGTAGCCTCGAAGGCGATTCTCTGTGGCATCATTTGGGTGGCCAAGGTGACGCGCGCTACGATGAAGTTTGGCGCCGCGTACAATAGTTCAGGTAGTCCGGTATCCTTTGCTGATCACCAAATCATTATCGGATGCAGTTTGCTCTGATTGACTACCTTGTGTTCGGTGCTTACTGTCTTCTGATTGTGACGCTGGGGCTATGGGTCTCGCGAGAGAAGAAGGGGCATGTCAAGAACGCTGAGGACTATTTTCTTGCCAGCAAGTCACTCCCTTGGTGGGCGATTGGTGCTTCGTTGATTGCGTCTAATATTTCGGCGGAGCAGTTCATTGGAATGTCGGGTTCGGGCTTCCGCCTGGGATTGGCAATTGCAACCTATGAATGGATGGCTGCGATCACGCTGCTGCTGGTTGCGTGGCTATTCATTCCCATCTATCTGAAGAAGGGCATCTACACGATGCCACAGTTTCTGGAAGTTCGCTATGACGCGCGCGTCCGGACTCTCCTTGCGGTGTTCTGGCTACTGGTATATGTGTTCGTGAACCTCACCTCCGTTGTTTATCTCGGCGCACTTGCTCTCAGAGACATCATGGGCATCGCCCTTTGGCAAGGAGTTTTGGCGCTCGCGGTGTTTGCCACCGTGTACAGCATCTACGGGGGACTCAAGGCGGTTGCCTGGACAGATGTGGTTCAGGTATGTTTTCTGATTGGTGGGGGACTCTTGACCACGGTCCTCGCGCTGAATGCCTATAGTGGGGGAGAAGGTGCTTTTTCAGGGCTCAGCAAACTGCTGAATGAAGTGCCTGATCGGTTCAACATGATACTTGAGCAGGGGGAACTGATCTATACGGATGACGATGGCATACGGCAGGATGCATGGGAGTTACTGCCCGGGATTGGTGTATTGGTCGGCGGTATGTGGATAGCAAACCTGTTTTACTGGGGGTGCAATCAGTACATCATCCAACGTACACTGGCTGCACCGAGCTTGAAAGAAGCGCAGCGCGGCGTTGCTTTTGCAGGTTTTTTGAAGCTGCTTCTGCCACTGATTGTGGTGGTTCCCGGGATCGTTGCATATGCACTTGAGGCTCCAATCGGAGCCGCAGATGAAGCTTACCCCTGGCTTTTGAATGCGTATGTGGGTCCGGGACTGAAAGGGCTTACGTTTGCAGCACTGATAGCGGCCATTGTTTCTTCTTTGGCTTCTATGATGAACAGTACGAGCACCATTTTCACGATGGACCTGTACCGTAACTACATTCGCCCGAGTGCGAGTCAGCGGGATCTTGTGCGTACAGGGCGACTGGTTGCATTGGTCAGTATGGCTATAGCGGCAGTTCTGGCGCCCCAGTTGGCGTCTCTGGACCAGGTCTTCCAGTACATTCAGGAATACACAGGGTTCGTCAGCCCAGGAGTTCTGGCCATTTTCGTGCTTGGCTTGTTCTGGAAAAAATCAACGGCCAATGCTGCATTGATTTCTGCTCTACTCAGCATTCCGTTGTCTGCGGCCATGAAATGGGCCATGCCAGGGATGCCGTTCCTTGACCGAATGGGTTGGGTATTCGTGATTTCTGTGGCATTGATCGTGGTCGTTTCGCTTATTGAGGGCAGGGGGAAGGATAGTCGCGGGGCAGTTGTTATCAGTCGAAGTGTAATTCAGACCGATCCGGTGTTTGCTATTCTGGCCTTTGGAATAATGGCGATCACAGCTGCGCTGTACGTGATTTTCTGGTAATCCAGGGGCAGAGACGATGCCTCTTTACGGATTTCTTCGAGTGATATATTTTTTTGTTATACTAGCATGTCGTGTTGGCTCCGGTTCGGCATCGGCTGGTCGCTTAATGCGCATGAAAGCGTTTCCAAGGCTTGTAAAGCCATATCTGGCGCCCTGTGTTTGTTGCGGGACGCCTTAAACATGAACTAAACTTAGGATTGAATTATGAGACTAAAAGGGTTACTGGGTGTAGCTGTGATGCTGATCCTTACCGTGCCGGTCGTGTTTGCCCAACAGGGCAAGATTGACGGCGTGGTGACCGATGCTGCCACGGGAGAGACCATTCCCGGAGCAAGTGTTAGGATTGAGGGCACTACTCAGGGAGCAGCAACGCAGGTAGACGGCTACTTCTTCATCAATAATGTGCGTCCAGATACCTACACGCTGGTCGTTTCGTTTGTAGGATTTTTGGACCAGAGGGTAGAGGGCGTTCGGGTTTCTACCGGATTGACAACTACCAGGAACATTCAACTGCGAGAAGAGGCGGTAGGGCTTGAAGAGATCGTGGTCACAAGTGAACGTCCGATTGTACAGTTGGATGTGTCCGCCAATGTGGCCAGTCTTAACCCCGAGGCTTTTCAAGATCTTCCGGTGGCAGGTGTCAGTGAGGTACTTGACCTCCAGGCCGGTATTGAGCCAGGTCTGCGTGTACGTGGTGGGGGTCTGAACGAAGTTGCTTTTGTGGTTGATGGCATGAATTTGCGGACCGGCCGCTCGCATCAACCATTTACAAATATCAGCTACACGTCACTGGAAGAAGTACAGGTCCAGACAGGAGGATTCAACGCAGAGTACGGAAACGCACGGAGTGGGATTGTGAACGTTACCACTAAAGAGCCTTCCCGGACACGCTACACCTTTGACGCACTGTATCGCTATCAACCTGCCCAGCCAAAGTCTCTTGAAGGCTTGGGAGGTACGAATCTGGACAATTGCAATTACTCCGGTCCGGTAACAGGGGACTGCGACAGCTGGTTCGTTCGTCCGTTCCTTGACCCGGCAGTGGCTTGGGAAGGCACCGGTAATGGTGCATGGGATCCCTATACGCAGAACCAGTACAATGCTTTTGAGGGCTGGAACGCACTCGCCGACCGGCTTCTGAATGACGAGGGTTTTGATGTTACTGCTCAGGATATGCAGCAATACTTCAAGCATACCCATCGCAAGGATAACGAGATCACCAAGCCCGACTACGAGGCGGATGTTACCTTGGCTGGCCCGCTAGTTCCCGGCATGAGCAGCAGATTGGGAGACCTGCGCTTCTCCGTATCCTACAGAGGTACGCAGACCGCCTATATCTATCCTCAGAGCCGAGATGCTTTCAAAAGTCAGACGTTCCAGGGTAAGCTGATTTCCAACGTTGCGCCAGGAATGAGGCTGAGCGTGCAGGGGATGACGGGCGTGGAGCGAGGTATTAACAGTAATCAGGGAAGTGCAGACCTCCGGATGTACGGTGGGCAAATGCCGTCTTATCCGTGGTGGGGAGCTGGAGCGCAAATCGTTGATGGTATCAATCGCCGTGGACGTGTGATTCTGTCAGATGGTGCGTTCCCACTCGCTAATATTGACCACACACTGCTTGGAGCCACCTTCACACATACGCTCAGTGCGAGTACCTTCTACGAAGTTCATTTACAGAATATTGCGTCAAAGTACCGTAGTCATTTTCCGAATCTTCGTGATAGCTCATACACGGAGGACGGTGTCTTCTACCCGGTTCCGTATACCAATAACTTTGGTAGATTGACTCCCGCGGGCGAGGCAAACAGGGACCAGGTAACCTGCTTTGGTGGTGCCGGAGATCTCAATGGAGACGGAGTGACAACCCCGTATTGTGTTGGGGATGAGCCGTTTGGATTTTTGGGGCAAGGCGGTAACCTGCTCGGCGGTGCCGAGACCACCGGTGGCCACTGGGTGAAGACGCGAGACACCTCTGATGTGAGCGTGTTCACCGGTCGGTTTGACCTGACCAGTCAGGTCACCCGGGTGCTTCAGCTCAAAACAGGTGCAGAACTCATTATCAGTGATTATGATCTGAACTACAAGAGGGTAAACCTTGCACTCGTGGGACCGGAAGCCGAGGCCGACTATCCACTTTCACGTCAACCGATCCAGGGTGCAGCCTATGCACAAGGTAAGTTGGAATTCCAGGGCATGATCGCCAACCTTGGTGTGCGTATAGACTTCTTTGATGCGAATACAGCCTGGTGGGTAGCGGAGAACCCGTATGATCAGGCTTACCGGCAGCGAGTAGAAGGTTTAGATGAACTGCTGAGCAAAGAGGATCCGGCGGCACAGATATTCATCAGCCCCCGGTTGGGTATCTCCTTCCCGATCACGCAGGAAAGCAAGCTTTATTTTAACTACGGCCATTTCCGTCAAATGCTGAACCCATTTGATGTGTTTGGTATTCAGCAGTCGCGCAACAGTGGTATTGATGTAATGGGTAACCCAGACCATCCAATGCCCCAGACTGTGGCGTATGAGTTGGGATTTGACCAAAACCTCTTTGACCAGTACTTGCTGAGGGTCAGCGGTTTCTATCGTGATATCCGCAATCAGCCACGTAATGTTACCTACAATAGCCTAGGTGGGGTCGTGAACTATGCGATCAAGCAGCCTTGGAATTATGAGGATGTGCGTGGGGCAGAAGTCACATTGACCAAGCCACGCGGCGATTGGGTTCGGGGGTTTGTGAACTACACTTTCCTGCAGACCAAAGGCGGTAATTTTGGCTATAGCCAGTTCAACGAAAACACTTTCCAGCAGCGCAACTATCTGCGGACCTCGACAGACTACCGTATTGGGGCTCCATTGGCTGAGCCTTTTGCCCGTGCAAACCTACTCTTTCTGACGCCGACTAGTTTTGTGCCCTCTCTGTTAAATGGCTCATTGCTGGGAGATTGGCGCGTAAGTCTGCTGGGCGAATGGCGTGCAGGTCAGAAATGGAGATGGGCAGGCGGTGGCGGTGCACCTCCCGAATTACAGGAGAATGTTCGCTGGCGGAGCTATGTTAATTTTGATCTTCGCTTTACGAAGCATGTCAATACGCGATTCGGCGGTGCGCAGATCTTCCTGGATGTGTCCAACCTCTTCAATCGCCGCCATCTGTACAACGCCACCGGCTTCCACCCAGATGGTAGAGATTTTGACCGCTACATGTGGTCACTGCACCTGCCGGAAGACATCTTTGATCAGATGAATGCGGTCGACGAGAATCTGTCGTATGCCGACAAACAGGGACTTCCCTATATATGGGTCCCCGGAGACGATCGGCCAGGTGTATTCCGTCATCCTGATGTGGCCTATCAGCCAATCGAAGCATTCAAATCACTTGATGGCGTCAGTGAACCCAATACTGTTGCTTGGTACTGGGCAGCCGACACGGGCACGTACTCCCGCTGGAATGGATCCAGCTTTGTGGCCGTGCCGGACGGTGAGGTACAGCAGGTACTTGATGACAAAGCATACATTGATATGCCGAACCTGCGGTTCAACACATTCTTGAACAATCGGCGACTCACTTTGGGTATTCGTGTAACCTTATAAAAGCTTGAAGCAGGGCGCCTGCCTCGGAATCAGGACAGGCGCCCGCTGATGGTTTTCATTTTTAATCTAGCAAGCTCATGAAAATCAGTTACTACATGAAAGCACTTTCGGCTGGACTGTTATTGTTCACCTTCGTGCCAATGGCTGCCACGGCCCAGTTCACTGCACAGTGGCTGGATATTGGCACATTCCACAGCACATGGACCGAATCAGGAGCCCAGCATGAAGGTAATTCGTCTGCCGCAGATGGTATGGAATGGCCCTCCATTCTGCGTAACAGCAGTCACTTCAGGGCCAAAGCACTTTGGCTGGGAACAAAGGACTGGACAGATGCCAACGGACAATCCTTCCCATACTTCGTAGCCCGGATTGGTCCCCGGACCGCCGGCGCGGGCGTGACGTACCCAGTACAAAATGTGCTTATTAGCAAGACGGAGGACACTGTTGTGGAGGTGGATGGGGCCCTGTCGTTCGACAATGTCGCTGTTGTTGACGAGATAGATCCGGGGCTTCCGGCCGACCGAATGGTGCATAACATCCACAATACATATATCGGCGTTACGGTAGATCGGAGGGCATACGCCTATGTCAATCAGGCTCACGATGACTATAACATCATTGAGTACATTTACACCAACACCGGAAACACGGACGAAGACGAGGATATCGAACTTCCGAATCAGAACTTGAAAGAAACGTACTTCTTCCGCATCCACCGGTGGAGGGGAAATCTGCAGGGCGCCTGGACGGTCAGCGGTGGCATGGTTTGGGGCAAGTTCAGCATGATTGACGTCGTCGGAGATGGACATGCAGAGTACCCGATCACATTCACCTCACAGTACCTGTGGATTGGTATTGATCCTGAAACACAGGGAGATTATGATCGCTTTGGTGGGTCCCTTTTCAACGAGGCCTGGTGGGCACCTCCGGCTGATTCGATTGGACGCTTGACCGGGGCTAGTTACATTGGTCGGGCAACAATTCATGCCGACAACTCGCCTACGGATTCCCGCTACATTCGCTGCACCATGGCTACCATAGAGACTTGCCAGCCTGCGACCATGGGCTTTATGGACTCTGACGAAGCACTAACAGCTGACGGTAGTTCTCACGAAGATTATTACGAGTGGGGGATTCGGACGCGTGAGAATCCTGACCGTATTGATGGTGGGTCCCAGCATATGTGGCCGCATTATGCTGACCGTATTGAGCCGAGCGGCATATTCTGGGAGGCCAAGAATGACGCCTCCACAGGTAAGCAGGGCGGTCACGCTGTCACGACAGCTTATGGCCCCTACGATTTTGCCCCAGGTGAAAGTGTTCGGCTCGTGGTCGTTGAAGGTGTGGGCGGATTGACCATTGATGCAAGTGTCAGGATTGGCAGGGCATTTAAGCTTGGTGGATTGGATCGCGATTCAGACCTGATCCGCTATGATGCAGATGGGGATGGAATGATTCAAACCGGTACTTTCGATCATTCCATCAATCAGATGGATATGGATGGCGATGGAATGTTTGATACATTCGGCCATGGGTTGGAGGAAATGACCAAGAATCAGTGGGTTGTAACTGCACGTGATTCGATGTTGCAAACGCTGCAGCGGGGGATTAATCTCTATGCAGCCAGCAATAACATGAGTGCTTATCCAATTCCCGAAGCACCTCATGCTCCCACGGCCTTCAGTGTTGTCGGTCGTCCAGACAAAGTTGAAGTCAGATGGACGAATCCTGCGGGGGGACCTTCGCGCACAAAATGGTTGCTCTATCGGACCTCTCGGTATGAGGACTACATCTACGAAAGCTGCCTGAATCTTGACTCGCAGCAGTATACGGATGGCTCAAATCCAAGAGATCCGGCAGACCCCGGTGCATCAGGTCAGCAGCACTGCGGCTACGAAATGATTGCGTCGCTGGATGCTGGAGCAAATTCCTATGATGATACCGATCTCAACAGGGGAACGGACTACTACTACTATCTACAGGCTGTTGGTGGACCGCAGCCAATGGATCCAGATGGTATTTCTGGAACGCCAACGGGCTCGCCACTTCGCAGTTCTCGCTCCCTTACACAGACCTATCAGCCTGTTAACCTGAAACGCCCCGCGTATGGGTCAACAGGCACTGTGGAGGATGCACGTATCGTACCTAACCCGGTTAATCTCGGCGCAGATGCTACTGTAAGGTTCGATCAAGAGGACCGTGTTGCATTCTTCAATATCCCGGGTAACTGTACGATCAAGATCTATACCGAGATTGGAGAATTAGTCCACACCATTGAGCACAATGACGGTAGTGGTGATGAGCTATGGAACTTGACCACTACATCTCGTCAGTTGCTTGTGAGCGGTATCTACATTGCTGTTATTTCAGACAATGACACGGGTGACGAAGCGATTCGAAAATTCACGGTAATCCGGTAGCTGTGTTAGCACGGCGCTCTGTCTGCACAGGGCAGAGCGCCGTGCAACACGCAACCCTATAAGACAAACGATGCAATGAAAAAGCACTACTTCTTTTCAATACTGACGGTCGCCGCACTCCTGCTTGGCAGTGCCTCGATTTCTTATGGTCAGGCAGGCCTAACCCCGGATACTGAGGTGGAAACGGACAAGCGCGCCCAGACCGGAATGAAATTCCTGAGCACATCGGTGGATGCCCGCGCCTCTGCTATTGGTTCGGCGCTGACTGCTGAGATGGTCGGTACTTCAACTTCAATGTTCTACAATCCTGCGAGTATGGGCTTCATGGTGGGGCGTATGCATGCAGCGGCAACCAGTATGAGCTTTATCGCAGATATCGGCTATACGCAGGCCAGTATTGCGTTCCGTCCAGGTTCGGGGGGCAACTTTGGTGTAGTCGGTGTATCTCTGGTTTCGGTGGACTATGGCGATTTTAACTATAACGTTCGTGCCAACAATGACGATGGATTTGTGCAGTTGGGCACCTATCAACCCACGGCCATGGCTGTGGGTCTAGGGTACGCCAGATCCTTTGGTGACCGTTTCTCGGCGGGCGCCAATGTGAAGCTTGTTTTCCAGGATCTAGGTTCAGGATTTGCGACTTCCCAGGAATTTGATACGGGGGCTGTTACTACAACAGAGGACTACAGCGCACAGACAGTAGCATTTGATTTCGGTATTGTATATGCCACCGGGTTTGAGAGCTTGGTTATCGGTATGAGCGCGCGTAACTTTGCCCAGGAGCAAACCTATGTGCGTGAAAGGTTTGAGTTGCCGCTGACCTTCCAGATCGGAATGTCAATGAACTTGGTTGACCTTACCTCCATGGATCCAGACATGCACAGCATTCAGCTTCATGTCGATGCCCAGCGTCCCAGAGACTTTTCTGAGCATGTTCGTTTCGGCGTGGAATACACACTTATGGATATAGTATCCATTCGAGGTGGGTTTGAGCAACTGGGCGTGAGCGAAGAGCAGGGATTGAGTGCTGGCGCCGGACTTCGGTATGAGTTCGGAAACGTCCGTGTTGGGGCAGACTACGCATATACCCAGTTTGGTGTCTTCGGCACGGTGAACCGCATTGGCCTCCAGATTGGTCTCTAAAACGAAAAATCAATTCATTCCTGAGTAACTAGTATTCAGGTTAATAGCGGAGAATTGGGGCTATGCTCCAATTCTCCGCTTTTTTCTAGAGATGAGATATTCGGTCGACCACGTACTCATCTGTGGAGTGGCTTGTGTGATTGCGGCATTGTCTGGATGTGAGAACACTCCGCCCCCCGAGCTCTCCGACAAACCCATTGGTTTCACCGAGGTCACTGCCGACGCGGGCCTTGGAGCCTTCCGACATGATAACGGTGCGGATGGAAAGAAATACTACGCGGAGCAAATGGGGTCAGGTGCAGGATTTATAGACTACGACGGCGATGGCTGGCTAGACATCTTGCTTTTGGGCGGCGGGTACTGGGATCGTGCTCCGCATGCGTGGTACCAATCATTTTGGATGTATCGCAATATGGGGAATGGCACATTTGAGGAGGTAACGGACGAGGTGGGCTTGGGGCAACTTTATGCCTTCACGCTTGGTGTGGCAACAGCTGACTTTGACAATGACGGGGACCAGGATATTCTGGTGACGAATCTCAATGAAAATATGCTCCTGGAGAACACGGGCGGTGTGTTTGAACACAAAAAGTCGAGTCTGAGCATTCATGATGAATGGAGTAGTTCAGCTCTGTGGATTGATACAAATCGTGATGGATGGCTGGATGTTTACGTGGGTAACTACGCAGACTGGAGCCCAACGCGCGACAAGTTCTGCCCCGAAGGTGGGGTGGTTAAGCTTTACTGCGTTCCCGCGGATTATGAGGGCATTTCCAGTAGGTACTTTGAAGCCAGTGGCGATGGCGTGTTCGTTGAGCGGACGCAGGAGGCCGGTATATTCCACCCTCTGGGAAAGGCCCTTGGCATGGCAGAGTGGGATTTCAATCGAGATGGTTGGCCCGACTTTGTAGTGGCTAATGATGGTGAAGGAGACCTGCTGTTCATGAACAATAAGGATGGCACATATTCCGAGCGAGGGGTACAGAGTGGGATCGCTTTCAGTGAGCATGGGGAGGCCCGTGCAGGAATGGGAATTGATATAGGTGTGATGGATGAAACCGGCGAACCATCAGTTTTTGTGGGTAACTTTTCCACGGAAATGATCGGTGTGTACCGTTATTTGGGCAACGGGCTGTTTAGTGATCGCGCGGCCAGATCCCGTATTGGTCAACCAAGCCTGAATACGCTCACTTTCGGATTAATGGTGCTCGATGTGGATCTGGATGGCGATCTGGACTTGTTCGTTGCAAACGGACACGTATATCCAGATCGGTTGGTAGGGCAGGATAAGATTACCTATGAGCAGCGGGCACAGTTGTTCGAGAATGTTGGCAGCGGATTCTTTGAAGAGGTCTCCCCCTCAACGACGCCACCTCTGGAGATAGAAATGGTTGCTCGAGGTGCGGCCTTCGGAGATTATGACCGTGATGGTGACCCGGATATCCTGATCGTCGAGAACGGCGGCCCGGCGCGTTTATGGCGCAATGATGTGACTGGGCGAAATTGGTTACGCGTTACCGTTACGGGGACCGAGGGGAATCGCGATGCCTTTGGTACTCACGTCCGCGTGTATGCGGGAGATCGGATACAGGAGCGTCGTATTCGTTCGGGGTCCAGTTATCTCTCCCAAAATGAGGTGGTTGCTACATTTGGCTTGATGGATATTCAGGCAATTGACAGCGTTCGTGTGGATTGGGCCGCCGGAGGCTCCCTGACACTGCAGGATGTGCCCATAAACACAGAGGTTCACGTTACTGAGGGTCAGCAGGGTTGGATCGAACGCTCGATGCCCGGGGCGGCCAACTAGTGATGCGTAACTCGGGCTTGCTTTTTTTGTGTTTGTTATTTCTCTTCGGATGCGCAACCCGGCCATCGGAGGATTTAGATGATACGGATCACCTGTTTACTGATGTGACGGAGGAGGCCGGACTGAGCGGAGTACTTCACACGAATGGTGGCTTCGGAGATTTCTGGGCACCGGAAATAGTTGGTGCGGGTGGGGCGTTTTTTGATTATGACGGCGATGACCAGCAGGATATTCTTGTAGTTACCGGCGGTGCATTCGAGGGAGAACCCCCACTTGGTGCGCATCCAGCGCTGAGACTTTTTCGCAATATGGGAAATGGAACGTTTGCTGAGGTTACGCAGCCTGCTGGTTTGGCACTCTTGCGCAGCTATAGCCTAGGGGTAACGATCGGAGACTACGACAATGATGGGGATCAGGATATCTATGTGACAAATCTAGGCCCAGACTTGTTGTTACGTAACACTGATGGTGTATTCGAGGATGTTGGCCAGGCAGCAGGTGTGGGAGTAATAAGTGAGTGGAGTACTAGCGCAATGTTCTTTGATGCCAATCTTGATGGGCATCTAGATATCTATGTTGGAACGTATGTACACTGGACGCCCGAAGATGATATTTACTGCAGTTTTGGTGGAAGCAAAGTTTACTGTACCCCTGAACTCTATGAGGGTATTGCGAGTCGTTACTATGAAAACCAGGGTGATGGTACGTTTACAGAAGCTACGGCAAGAGCGGGTTTC
Source organism: Bacteroidota bacterium (assembly GCA_028875125.1). Classification (GTDB taxonomy): domain Bacteria; phylum Bacteroidota; class Rhodothermia; order Rhodothermales; family Bin80; genus Bin80. The sequence goes on from JAPPGC010000027.1 coordinate 36,809, forward strand.
CTGACGGGTGTGGAGGCCATCCGGGATAAGACACTGGGGGTCGCGGAGATGGATGCGAACGGTGATGGGTGGCCTGACGTAGTTGTGGCTAACGACACAGAACGAGATATGCTCTTCATCAATCAGGGCAATGGTTCGTTCATTGAACGCGGAATCACGAGTGGAATAGCCTACGATCAGCACGGCAAACCCAGGGCGGGTATGGGCATAGATGTTGGCGTCGTGGATGATTCTGGGGAGCCTTCCATATTTGTCGGGAATTTTTCGGATGAGATGGTTGGTGTATACCAGCACATGGGAGGCGGCATTTTCAAGGATCGGGCATCGGCTTCACGTATCGGGCAACCTAGCTTCAAGACATTAACTTTTGGATTGGTGCTTTTTGATGTGGACATGGATGCGGATTTGGATCTTTTGATTGCGAATGGACATGTGCAGACGCACATTGCGCAGATTGTTGACGGAGTCACTTTTCGTCAGCGACCTCAGCTGTTCCTGAACGATGGGACAGGGATATTTGCTGAGATGCCCGCGGTCGGTCTGCTTGCAGAATCCTTTGTGGGGCGTGGGCTTGCCACGGGAGACTATGATCGGGATGGGGATTTAGACGTGCTCATGGTAGAAAACAATGGTCCGATACACCTCTGGCGTAATGAATCACAGGGGCGATCATGGCTTCGGGTTGAACTCACAGGCACGGCAAGCAACCGGAACGCGTATGGTGCTCAGCTCCATTTCTGGAGCAATGGGCAGATGCAGGTTCGGCGCGTACGTGCGGGATCAAGCTATCTGTCTCATTCAGAAACAGCGGCGTTCTTTGGGTTCGAGGGTACACCTGACAGTTTGTACGTGCGGTGGCCTAGCGGCAAGGAATCTCGGAATCATGAATTAGGGATGAATACCAGACTACTGATTATTGAAGATGAGTAGTTCAAGGATTGTCAAGGCTGGCCTGATGATTGCGTTGATCGTTTCGGCGGGCTGTGGATCCGAAACAGGTGAAGAAGCTCCGGAAGTTGGCAGGCGTACGGTTGAGATCGTGTTTACTGATGTAACTGAAGAGTCGGGTTTGGGTGACTTCCAGCATGAAACAGGTGCTTTCGGAGAAAAGTGGTTTCCAGAGACAATGGGGGCAGGCGACGGCTTCCTGGATTATGACAGCGATGGGATTCTGGATGTATTGCTTGTTTCAGGCGGGTTTTTTTCGTCAGGAGAGCAGGTGTCGCCACCAACGCTCCGACTGTATAAGGGCATTGGAGACGGTACGTTTTCAGAAGTCACACAGGAGTCTGGATTGGCAGGATTACAGGCATACGCCTTTGGCGTGAGCGTTGCGGATTATGATAATGATACAGATGCAGACATTTTCGTCACTGCACTGTACGAGAACCTCCTACTGCGTAATGATGAGGGTGTATTTAGCGAAGTCAGTGCAGAAGCAGGGTTGGGAGGCTATCGGGAGTGGAGTGCAGCCGGTGTGTTTATGGATGCAAATTTAGACGGATGGCTTGACCTTTATGTGGGAAACTATGTTGACTGGACGCCGGAAAAGGACATTTACTGCACACGTGTTGGAGATAAGAAATCCTATTGCACACCGGAGCAGTATGAGGGGATATCAGGTCGCTTTTATGTCAACCTAGGCGACGGGACATTTGAAGAGCAATCAGACGATTTCAGGGGTTTGCCTGGAAAGACACTTGGAGCAGCCAGTCTGGACTACAACAGAGATGGATGGTCTGATTTGATTGTGGCAAACGATACTCAACGGGATTTGCTTTTTGAAAATCAACGCGATGGGACATTCATTGAGAAAGGCATCGTAAGTGGCATTGCGTTTGATGAGACAGGGCGGGCGCGTGCCGGAATGGGACTTGATGTTGGTGTTGTAGACGAAACTGGCAGAGAGACGGTGTTTGTGGGGCATTTTTCGGGCGAGATGGTTGGTGTTTATCGTCACGCGGGTAGTGGAATTTTTATCGAACGGGCTGCCGTTTCCCAGATTGGACGTCCCAGTTTACCTACACTTACCTTCGGTCTCTTGCTTGCTGATATTGATCTGGACGGGGATCTGGACCTTTTGACGGCGAACGGCCACATAACTGAAGATATCGGAGAGGTGGAGGAGGGCATAACTTTCCGGCAGCGCACACAACTTTATGTGAATGAAGGGGGTGGTCTATTTTCCGAGATAGAGCCAAGTGGCGCTCTGGCAGAACTTATGGTAGCCAGGGGCGCTGCCTGGGCGGATTATGATATGGACGGAGACCCAGATGTGCTAATCAGTGAGAACGGGGGGCCTGCACGCCTCTGGCGCAATGATACGCAGCCTGGTAATTCATTAACTGTAAAATTAACAGGATCCAGTAGTAATCGCGATGGAATTGGCAGTCGGGTTCGCGTAAAAACAGATCAGGGGTGGCAGGAGCGTTATGTGAGAGGAGGCGCTAGCTATCTTTCGCAAAACCAGCAATGGCCGCTGTTTGGGCTTGGGTTGTCTACAGTTGCTGATTCCCTGGAAGTATATTGGCCTGGTGGTACTTTGACTGTACGAGAGGCTGTACCAGCAGGAGTGATCACGTTTACTGAAGAATTATAGCCGATTCATTAATATCCTATTGAAACCGGATACACGCGTCTGCATAAGCTTCTAGGATCCACATACCGGGATAAGGCATCGGTGGAGTAAGCATATAGTGCCATCGTCCGGTGGTGATCTGGTTGCGACAATTTGAAATGATTCCTTCCAAGGTACAATGAGAACAAGACTGCTACTGTTATTTCTGTTAGCCGCTGGCTGTTCTGAGCCGAACGGGATAGCGGAAGAGCAACGAAAGAATCTTTCACCTTGGGTGGCCCGGTACATGATTGAAGCAGAAAATGCATTTGGGCGGGGTATTTATGAATTGGCGCTCACCTATACCGACAGTGTCGAGGCGTATGCACCTGAATTGGCAGATCTTCATTACCTGCGCGGCAGGATATATACGCAACTCAATCGCCTAGATGTGGCACAGGCTGCTTATCAAACGGTTCTGGAGATTGATCCAGCGTACGCCGGGGCCCGGTTTGCAATGGGATTGAACAGATTCCGGCGTGGCAAGCTTCGCGACGCCATCAACTCCTATCTGGAGGAGGAGTCTCAGGTAGGCCCTACAACGGCTCTGTACCATGAATTGGGGCGGGCTTATGCCAAACTTGGTGTGCCAGACAGTGCCCAGATCGCGTATAGGCAGGCCTTAACAATTGATCCCGATCATGCGATGACTTACATGTGGTTGGGACAGTTACTCGAAGAAACGGGAGATTTGGAGGGGGCATTGGAGACCTCCTTGGCCGGCTTAAGACTTCGCCCGGATGACCTGGATTACCAGTACATCGTCGGTACGCAGTATTTCAGGCTGGATTCTGCTGAAGCTGCGCTTCCGTACCTGGAGCCCGTGGCCGAGAAGCGCTCATGGCATCACGGAGCACAGTTCAATCTTGGACAAGTCTACATGCGGCTTGGGCGGGAGTCTGATGCAGAGATGTATTTTGCAAGAGCCGACCAGGCGCAGCAGCTACAGCAGCGTGTTAACGAAGCGCAGAACGCCATTAACAATGATCCAGGGTCGCCAGCCAACTGGATTGAGCTTGGTAACCGGCTTCGTCAAGCCAAGAGATTTGGTCGTGCGATTGAGGCGTACAAGAATGGGTTGACCATTGACGTACCACCGGGGCTTGCGTTGTACATGCAGACTAATCTTGCAACGTTATATCTCGAGTGCGGGGATGCAACGGAGGCGGCCAACAGACTTGAAGCAATCCTACGTGCGGATCCTACTTTAACTGCCGCGAGACTCAATTTAGGCGTAGCATATGCACAGGGTGGGAGACTGGATGATGCGCGTGCAACATGGGTAGAACTTCTCGAAAGGGAGCCCACGCATGAGAATGCCTTGGCCTATCTGGAATTACTGGACTCAACGGATCAAACTGAACATGTGGAAGCGAGCGGTACTGACTGCCTTGATACTGGCTAATACGGGCATTGGGGCCAAGTCCCAGTCTATGCAGGACGGAGACTGGGTCGGACAAATCATCCACCTTACAGGTCGTTATATGGATGCGATCTACAAGGTCCGCAATACTGATTATGAGCTGCAGATTGTACTGGAGGTAGAGAATTTTGGGCCCTTTGAATTCAATGACATCCAGGTGACGCCGGACAGCCTATCCTTTGTATGGGAACCTTCATTTGAGCTGCAGTGCACGCTGGCCAGACTTCCAGATAACGTTTATCACGGTGTGTGTAAGGACCCATGGGGAGGGTTCGGCGGCATTGTGATGGCGCCTCCGGGTTCAGACGTGAATGAGTTGACATTGGACGAAATGACATTCAAGAGCATTGCTGGAATAGGTGATGCTGACTTGGAGGAAAAAGTGTCGGTTTTAGGTCCTATGTATCCATTGGGGCAGTCAGCGCAGCTATCCAGTGGAGCGGTAAACTATGTGGATGCGGGCTCCGGTCCGATTACCGTGATACTTATTGCAGGTCTGGGAGATAATCTTACGTCGTGGGAAATGCTCCATCGGGGTTTAGCTCGCAAGACGCGTGTCATAGCCTACGACCGCCCGGGTCTTGGGTTTTCAGAGGAGACCAGTATTGCGCGCACGCCTGAGCAGATGGCCACTGAGTTGAACGAACTCCTTCGGAGTGCCGGTGCAACCTCCCCATACCTGATTGTGGCTCATGCAGAGAGTGCCTTTACTGCACGGCGTTTCGTGGATCTGTACGGAGAGGATGTACATGGATTGGTGCTGATTGACCCCCATCATGAGGATCAGGCGGCGTTGTGGGAGGGTTTAGACGCCAAAGGATGGGAGTCCTATTGGACGCAACGAAAAAGATTCCAGATAATGCTTCCCGGCGGTTCCGGTCGGGAGTTTGAATCCTATGCGGCGATCATCGATGGTGAGAGGGTTCCCGGATTGGGCCCAATACCTCAAGTTCCCACTGTGGTGATCACTGCCGGTCGTGTATCTGAGTCTCCGAGATGGATTGGGGAGACCCAGGAGGGGCGTGCGGCATGGAATGGTTTTCATGCCGGCTGGGTGCACGGGATGCCTTCGGGCAGCCGTATGATTCAACTGCAAAGTGGGCCATACATCCATAATGAGAAGCCCGACGAGGTGGAGGAGATCATTCGAGCGATGCTCTCTGACAGATAGTATCTGCACGAAAATCAAGGTATAACGCGCGGTCAGTCTTATTGAACAGGGTTTTCCTCGCTTCACGTTGGGAAAGTCCTGCCTATTTTAGTGATTTGGTGAGTAAAGTTTCGGTGCGAAGTTTTTGGGCTCATATATCGGAGACCCATACAACATGGCAATTCCGGGTTCCATTATTTGGGGCTGGCATGGTTTTGCTAATCTCTCATCTTGCTTACTGCCGTACAGGGGTCCCAATATTGGGGGCTAGTATATTTTCAGCCCCTTCAAGCTTACAATCCACATGCCATGTACTCAATTTGCCCGTGCCCCTTTGGTGCCTGCTTAGCATGTGACACATTTGTGCCAAACTCAAAGTTCTGAGCTTGTGTCCTACTGCCTGGAGACAACTAAATACGAGTGTGTTTAACCGTCGTTGAACAGGCAGATAATGATATGCTCTTTGGTATACCCGACTAGTCCCTGACGAATACTATACGCTGGGAGGATGCTGGTCGATCTTCTATGCGGCTGCGCACAATGTAGGTTCCAGCCGAGAGTCCATCGGATTTGATCTTGATCCGGGTTGATTGGTGAAGTGGAGGCGTGCCGCTGAATAGAGTCTGAATCCGACGACCAAGAAGATCATACAGTGCTATATCAATTGATCCGTATGTGCCGGAAGTGAACTGGAGAACTGCTTCAGTGGAAAATGGGTTTGGATAAACTTTATATGTTACAAGGCCTTCGGCATACAATTCAACAGTCACAGGTCCGGTAATCCTGTAAGCGCCGTTGGCTGAAACTTGCCGGATCTGGAAAGAATACCGGCCTGGATCCAGATCCTCTACTGTATACGTAAAGTTGGTCTGCGCTTCGCTGTCTACCTGGACTTGACCGATGGTCGTTGGTTGTGGCCGCGTGTCTTCAACGAAGAACGTAATCTTGGAAGAGGATGGTGTTATAGACCAGGTGAGTTGAATTGATCGTTCCCCCGGTACAGCTTTCAACTCACTTACAGCGACAAGATCACTGCCCAGACAGTCTCCGCGAAGCCGGAGATGACAGATAGGATCAGTATCAAGTGCTACATATTCAGGACTATCAGGTACGCAAATACCAGCATTGTTGGAAAGGTTGCAATTGGACAGTTTTGCGCCAAGAATTGCAATCTGGTGTGGTAGTGCGCCCGTCAGCTTGTTGTTGCTAAGATTCAGAGTATCCAGGCTTGTAAGTGCAGCGTATTTTGCCGGTACAGATCCTTGGATGTTATTTCCAGATAGGTCAAAGACTTCAAGGCTTTGAATGGAAGAGAGAGAGGCGGGCAACGTACCTGCCAGACCATTATTCGGCAGGATCAAATGCGTTATTCTCTCATCAACACAACTGACGCCATCCCAATCACATGGTTGTGAGCTCGCAAGCCATCCGTTATTTCGTGTCCATGTCGCCCCTCCCGTGTTAGCGTAGATAGATTCAAGGCTGTCGCAGTTGGGCCCTTCGCATGCTTTACATGTGTTGTCTCGAGACAATGAGCAAACTTGGTCCAGGTTGGCATACGGAGGAGCATCTGGGATGCATAAACGATTGCCTTGCAGATAACAGTTATTTATGCCCGCAGCGAAAGTGGCGGTGGAGAGGGACAACGAGCCTTCCAGATTATTGTCAGCGAGGGACAGCCAGAGAAGTTCTTCAAGATTAGCTAATTCTTCCGGTATCCGCCCGGACAATTGATTTTCACTGGCATCAAAAAACCTTAGCATGCTGAGATCTCCCAGCCATACCGGCAGATCTCCGGTGAATATATTTTGGCGCAAGTTTAGGTACTCGAGCTTGGTCAGATTGCTGAGTGTATCAGGAATTGGTCCGCCCAAGCTATTGCCACTGAGATCAAGACGCTGCAATTGCAATAACTGTCCGAGGCGCTCTGGAATTGGTCCTTCCAGTTCATTGGCTTCCAAGCTCAGCTCCCGAAGATTGGGCAGACTTCCGAGTTCTGCCGGAGCGGTGCCTGTGAAGGCATTATTGCCCAATGTTAGAATCTCCAAGTGCTCAAGATCTCCGAGCGTTGTCGGGATCTGGCCGGTCAGTTTTCTTAGTCGAACACCCGGGCCACTGTTGTCGATCCGAATGGATTGTAGTTCCTGCAGGAATGCCAAGTCTCCCGGCAGGGTACCAGTCAAGTTATTGCCAGAGAGGTCAATGTGTATGATTTCTCTCGGCCACTGTGAGGATCTGCACGTGATACCGTACCAATCACAGGGTTGATTTGTCCGAAGCCAACCGCGTACGTTACGCCAGTTATATCCGTCTGTATCGTAGAATAGTTTTTCCAGTACTTTGCATGCTTGTAGCGTAATCTGGTCAATGAGTGGGCAGCCCACAAACTGCGCTCGTGTCGCGGTTGCACTGGATACCGCAATCAACATAACAAGGACAACAACACGCGTCATGACCCTCGGTGATTGCTGTTGCGTTACCATTGGACTGGTCTGTTGTTCATCAACATGCATCGACGAAAAATCACGATGGCGGCCGGGAAAAAACAATTCGACGGTTCCAGGTAACGTTAGGTTGAGGAAGCAGTAAATCTGAGATACTAAGGAATGATACCCGACGCCGGGATCAGCCACATGCTAATCGGCACCCGCTAGGTCAAGAATACGGTAATGCGTGGAGCAGCCCGCAAATACTCCTCGTCCACCCTCAGGATTTATGTATAGGTTGGGAGGTTGCTCGAAGCCATCAAGACTCTTATGCTCCTCAATAGCGCTTCTAGGCTCAATCTACTCAGGACTGAGGGTCATTACGTACAGTATCAAGTTAGCGTCCAATTCGTCAGAGAAGGGAAGTCAGGAAATAGTTCTTCCTGTCCTCCGGTGCGCTCATACATCACCTCCGCTTGACTCCTGCTACTGCCATCCTTGAGTAGGTGCTCAACTTCAATCTCTTCCCGGACCAGAGCCTCCCCAATCATGCCGGATCGGTGGCACTGTGCTGGATTTGCCTCGGCACATAGCAGGCAGACGATATAATCTCGCTCGCAGGCCGTACGCAATCGTGCAATGCCCTCCTTGAAGAAAGGCATTGCGCGCACCTTCTCGTAATTCACATGGTTATTATCGTAACAGGACTCATCGTCTGGGCGGCCGCCCAATTGGTGTCCCATGAATCCATACTTCAGCCCTGCGTCGCGCAGTGCCTTTGCCAGTGGTTTTCGTGCAAACTCTGGCTGATACCTGGAATAAGGAACCGATCGAACGTCGATCACAAATTGGATCCCCTTAGCTCGTATCTGGCGCACAATTTCGTCCACCGTGCGTCCCCCGTGCCCGACCGTATATACACGAAATCTAGGCATGTCAATTCAAGAATAGGCAATGATGTGTCAGTCGTTGAGTTACCTGCTTATAAGGCCTAGTGCCGGTCAATAGTTCCGGTCAAATACGTAATTGTCAATGAATTTCCCATCGTAACTGTAGACATGAACATGTGTATCTATTAGATCAACGTAGTACATAGTACCATTACCTCCAGTGCAATCCTGTTCGACTACCATTCCCGACCTTCATGAGGGGCAGCGACTCGGAGTCTAGGAAACGACGCTGCATGTTGGGATGTGACTCGTGCTACTCAGCGCGCGCTAAGTCTAGGATGCGGTAATGCGTGGAGTAGCCTGCAAATATTCCTCGTCCACCCTCAAAGTTTGTGTAAAGATTGGCAGGCTGCCCGAAGTCATCAAAACTTTCATGCTCCTCAATAGCACTTCGATGCTCAACATACTCAGGACTGAGGGACATTACGTATAGTATCAAGTTAGCGTCCAGTTCGTGCTCAAAATTGCTGAATAGATCTACTGTTATATCAAAATTTTGAACTTGGCCATCGGAGGATCGATCGGACAGGATACCGATAGTACAGAATTCGTCCTCTGCAGGGCTGCTTTCAATAGGATTCAGCACATCACTGAAGTAGCAATACCATCTTTGACTGTTGTGGGTCATAGCCAACTCATGGACTGTGAATTCTGAGTAAGTAGGAGACCTGTCTTCGGGAAGTGCAAGAAAAATGCTAAAACTGTAATAATTCAGGCCGGGGTTATCAGCCAGACTGAAGCTGACAAGGTATTGGGGATCCACTATCGACGAGGAGAAAGTATCCAGTTTAGTGACCTCGGCGGTAAGTATAGTTGGAGGGAGAGGCGCCTTAGAGATTGCTGATGCCGATTGCAGTCCTGGCGCCTCAACAACCATCCGGTAGGGCGTGTTTGGGCGTGGCGTCCGCATTCTTGGTGACTCATACCAACCGTCCTCTCCTCCGTCGTGAGAAAGTCGGGCGACGAGGACATCGTCCCTGTAGATCGTGACCGTTGCATCATTCAAGAAAACTGATGTCGTATCTCCCAGTCTGCCAATCGGAATCGTTTTTGCAACCCGTGCCGCCCAAACCGAGTCTGGTGTGAAGTTGCTGGTGATGTTCAGTTCAGGGTCGTAATCCGGTGGATCAATCTCTATAGTGGTTTCGCAGGCCGATAGTAATAAAATGCACGCCGCAAATAATTTGATGACCGGGTAAAGAGGAAGCCGTGGGCGCCACAAATTCTGAGTTAGCCCGGTCCAGATACGCCCAACAATCCGCACGAAATCGACGGAACGGAGAACACTACTTTGCCAACCATTGGTCAAGGCTTGCGTTGGCGATGAGGAGTTGCCATGCAAGATCTGCAGTAACCTCATGTTTAAATGATCGCGCTGGATCACAGAACGGTAATGCGAATGCCCCATAGTTCTAGTAAGACAACTGGTAGCTTATTGCAGGGATTATGGGAAGTAGGCTAAACTTCTTGAAAGTGAGGTCTCCTGATTCATCTCGCTGGGCATAGATACTGAGGGCATTCCTCCGATTGTACGTATTGTAAGTGCCGACCGATAATGTTCTTTTCAAACGTCTTCCCGTCCGTTTTATACGGATACTCAAATCCAGTCGGTGATAGGACGGGATGCGTGCACCATTGCGCGAACTCTGCACACTATACAATTGAAGCCAGTTCGCCCGTCCCCATGGAAATGCCACGAAAGTTTCGTGTTCTGCGTGGATATGGCCGACAGGCAGCGTCACGGCCTGGCCGGTGCCATAGACCCAAGATGCACTCATATCCAACGACGGCCTAAGTTTATGACTAACAACCAAAGAGGCATCATGACGGCGGTCATATCGGTAAGGAAACCATGCGCCACCGTTGATATGATCAAATTTTCGACGACTTGATGATAGCGTGTAGCCTATCCAGCCGGTTGTGCGACCGGATTGCTTCTGAAGAAAAACCTCGCCGCCGTAGGCAAGCCCGCGTCCAGACTCTACTCGGTCCTCCCATGTTCCCAAGGTGGCGTTGAAAAAGTCGGCACCATCTTCGTACTCAATCAGATTTTGCAATTTTTTGTAGTACCCTTCGATGGAAATCTCAAATTTTCCACCAGAAATTGAATGAACGACACCACCTGCAACCTGCATGGACTGTTGAGGCTTGATTCGTGCGGTCGCAGGTACCCACAAATCCGTAGGAAGGGACAATCCACTTGTAGTGGCCAGGAGATGAATGTACTGCTGCATGTACGCCAAGGATGTCTTAAAGCTGGTCCTCGAATCAAGGCGGAATAGCGCACCGATGCGTGGTTCAACCGAGTAGTAGGTTTTTCCGTCAATCAGAAAGCTCGAGGCGTGTATCCCCGTATTGAGGCGTACTCGTGGTGCCAGGCGCCAATCATCTTCGATGTAGGCTTGGAACTCCCCTGCTTTTGAACGCCTGTTTGAAGTGGTTGAGGAATAATCCAGCACGTTGTTTACCTGATGGATTTCCTCATATGCTCCTGTGAGAAAGCTGTGCAACTGTCCTCCCAGGCCAAAACGAATATTATGACGAGCGTTGGGAATAAATTCCGCGTCAGCACGTGCATGCACATCACGAATACCGGACTCATATGAAGCACTGTACCGCCGGGACTCTACCTCAGCATCATCAACATAGTAGGAGTTATACTGGTTTTCGTTGGTCGCAAGGAGCGAGTAATTTGTGTAACCTACTAGCACATTTGAGAAAAATCTTGCCCCAAATATATGGTTCCAGCGGAAGGTGCCGGTTAGATTACTCCAATTCAGTGCAGCCTCGTCCGTTTCATTATCGCTGTAATTATAACGCTGATACAGGCGGTCATCTCCCAAATACCCACTCAGATATATTCGATCTCTAGGGGTAAGAATAACGTTGGTCTTTACATTGATGTCGTAGAAATAGTATCCGAAATCCTCATCTTCGTCACTAAGGAAGGGCCGGGCGAGTACATCAGCATAGGACCGGCGTCCGGCGACCAGGAAGGAAGCTTGATCCCGTACGATAGGTCCCTCAACGGTTAGGCGTGAAGCAAGAAGTCCGATGGCCCCTGCTCCCGCAAAGCGTTTCATATTTCCTTCCTTCATAGTCAGATCAATCACCGAGGATAGCCGCCCACCGTAACGTGCGGGAAAACCTCCTTTGAGCAGTCGGACATCCTTTATTGCGTCCGGGTTGAAGGTGCTCAGGAATCCGAAAAGATGACTAGGGTTGTAGATCTGCGTCCCATCAAGCAAATATAGATTCTGGTCTGGACCACCGCCACGCACGTAGAGGCCAGTTGAACCTTCCACACCTGACTGAACACCCGGCAGGAGTTGGATAATGCGCAAGACATCTACCTCCCCAAGGAGTGCAGGAAGAACCTCTACGTTTTGCACAGGCAGCGAGATGCCGCTCATTTGCGTGGTTTGAAGTGCTGACTCAACGGTGGCAATAACCTCAATTTCGTCCAGAGCAAGTGTGATGGGTACGAGCGAAATATCCAGGCGGAGATCTTCTCGGGGTGCGTACGTGATCACTTGTGGCGCGTACGCGACATGATTGACGATCATCCGTACGCTATCCGGTTGGAGTGTCAGACTAAAAAAGCCGTACTGTTTTGTAGTTCCCCCTACGTCCTGCGCAGCGACGTACAATGTAGCGCCTACAACCAACTCACCGGTTTCAGCATCTGTTACATTACCGCTCACCGTGACACGGTTTTCCTGTGCAACAGCGAGGGGAGAGTGTTGTACGGAGAGGTAAACCGCAGCTGTTACCAGGAATGTTAGGCGAGGAAGAAACTGCGGCATACAGTAACTGGCTATTCACCTGAAGAGATACGGAATGTAGTTTCACTCACGAGGCTTTCCTGGTACCCATACCTAATTGCCTTGGCACGGATTGTGGTGGTCTGGTCGATCCTGAGTGGGGCAGAAAAAAGCAGCCAATCGCCTTCCATGCCGGCCTCGTCAACAATCGCGTAAGCAATTGAGGCCCCCTGTGTTCCGCTGTACATCGTTATGTCAACGGCCCCGTCAAAAACTCCTCCACTTTCGGTGTGATCCAGACCGCCAATCTGAATTGCCGTGCGTGAGGTAGCTTGTGGCAGCATGATCGGGGCATTTGTAACTGGCTGTTCTCCGTTCGGCCACATAGATTCAACCATGTCCAATTCAGATTGGAATCCCCAGTCCCCACTCGTCGCGATCCAGCTATCAAGCGCTTGTTGCAGGCGCAGGAGCTCGTCCTTGTAGGTTGGATTGTACGCAAGATTACGAACCTCATAAGGATCCTCAGCCGTGTCATAAAGCTCGTGAACCGGGCGACGTGAGCGCATCCAAAGCGTTTGGGGGCCGGTTAACGCGTCGGCTGCATGTAGTTTGAAGAGCTCTTGCATCGTGGGCATTACGTTTGCGTAGGCCATCCAGAGCGCGTATGGCTTTTCCGTTCGGTAGTTGCGGATGTACTTGTATCGCGTATCCCGTACAGCTCTTACGAGATCGTACTGCTCATCAAAACGATCCCTTGCTGCGTAGACATATTCGTGTGGAGGTTTATTGCCGGCGAAGTCTCCCAGAATGGCCCGTCCCTGAATGTGAGCTGGCGGCTCAATCCCCGCCAGTGAGAGTACAGTGGGCGCGAGATCCAAAAAGCTCACAAGCTCTTGATTGACATCGGGTGTCTGGCCCGGTGTATGGATGATCATGGGAACATGCAGGCCGGAATCGTACAGCCACCGTTTATGGCGTGGTAATCCATCACCGTGATCGCTCCAGAAAAACACGATCGTATTATCCAGAAGACCGTCCTCCTCCAATTGGTCAAGAATCATACCTGCTTGAGCATCCATAACCGCGATATTGTCGTAATGCTGTGCAATATCGCGTCGCACAACAGGTGTGTCTGGATAATAGGGTGGTACGATAACTGCGTCAGGATCGGTTTCAAGCGGTGCAGGCGCAGGCACTGCAGTGAAAGCAGGCAGCCCCATGGCTTCCATGGCTGCTTCAGGGTCCGGCCAGATGCGGCTTTCGTGCGTTATAGTAAAATTAAACACCGAAAAAAAGGGTTGGTCGGGATCCCGGCGGCCACGCCAATGGGCCTCAGAACTGGATTCGTCCCAGGCTGTGGTTGGAGTTTCAAATTGGTAGTCCTCCTTCACATTATTGGTCGTGTAGTAGCCGGCCGCACGCAGATATTCCGTAAAGGTCTTAACATAATGAGGAGGGACCACACTGTACGGTGTGGGCTCGGGTGCAAAGGGAGCTCCCGAGAGGGTCCTCATATGATGTGCTCCAAGACTGACTTGATGCATGCCGGTGATAATGGCTGCACGGCTGGGGGAGCAGACCCCCGCAGTCGTAAATACACGTGTGTAGCGCGTGCCACGACTAGCAAGTGAGTCCAGATGAGGGGTTCGGGCAACGGGATCCCCATAGGACCCGAGTCTCGGTCCCATATCTTCGGCCGAAATCCAGACAATATTCGGGCGTTCCAGCGTAGCCGGTTCTTCAACCGCGCTTTCCGGTGCGGCACACGCGCACAACAGAATGGGAAGAAGCCCAAGACGTATATATGATCTCATACGTCAGTACTGTCAGGTTCGACCGGGCTCAGGCTGAGACCGGTATTTATGTATAGTTCGGGCACGGCAGACTGCAAACGCTCTGTCCCTGCCTCGGTGGTATTGGTTTGCCAGAGGTAGAGGGACTGCAGCTCGGGTAATTCCTCAAGATGAACCAGTCCAGAATCGGACACTGCTGTGCCATAAAGATTTAGATACTCCAAGTATTCCAAGTTGCTCAAATGCGCCAATCCCTCATCGGTAACCGAAGTCTGCTGTAGATGCAGGCGCGTTACATGCGGCAGATCTGCGATCACCTCTACCAGATCGTTTCCAGCCTGGGAGCGTCCAAGATCAAGCCACGCGATGTTGGGGGCGAGTCGCAAGAGTGCTTCACGCATTTCACTCGTGCCTATGCATGCTTCCAAGTCCATGCAGCGTACCTGTAGGTACGGTTCATTTTCAGCCAAGGGTGTGACGGATAAACCCAGGTTAGCGAGTGCAACGATATCCATAGAATCCGGCGGAGCGGTATCCAGCGCAAAGATTCCGGTTCGGATTTCATCCAATCCCATACCATCCACAATGGTTTGTACAACGGGTGACCATTCAGCGTCAGGGAGGAACTCCTCAAAAGACGCGCCCGCGTCAATCCACCATCGCAGCAGCTCGGCTTCCGCCACGGACAGCTGTGGGCTCTCAAAGGGCGGCATATGGTCGTCCGAATTGAGCGGTAGCCACAAGCGGTGGATAAGCTCACTCTCATGTGCGCGACCAGCGACAATGGGGGGACCGTCATCTCCGCCTTCGTTTATAAAATCGGGAGTATCCAAACGCAGTCCACCCCGCTGGGCGTTGGCACCGTGACACGATACACATCTAGATTCAAAGATGGGTGCGATAAGGGCGGTGTACGTAGTAGTTTCCGCGGGATTCTCCAATAGGAGACGTCCGATATCGGCTTTTTTGGGTAGTCCTGCAACCTGGCGCAAGCCATCCGGCATGTAGCGGGACAGATAGTCTGGACCATGTGTCAACACGCCCCCAAAATGTCCGGTAAGTGCGACCCCCAATAGCAGGAGCCCTAACGATATACCGTACATACGGGGTTCCCAGTGCTTAAGCCAGCGTTCTGAGAGGCCTGGCCAGGCTTTGTACAGGTAGGCCAGCGAAGCAAACAGGACGACCAGGATCCCCATGCGCTTGTGCCAGGCTAATTGGCTGGCAGAGTAGCCACCGCTCTGGGCCAGGTACAGACCGAAAATAACGGCCAGGATTGAGCTCCAGACGCCGATATACAGGAGTGCCAGAATTCCTGTATCATAGCGTCCTCGCAAGGCCGGCCTCAGTGAGAGACACTCAAGCAGGATAGCTACCACCAAGATCCCAATCGGCAGATGTACAATGACGGGGTGAAATCGTCCCAGGAACAGACTGAAGTCACTTGGTCGGCCAGAGCCCGGTACGGTTATCAACATTACTACCAGCAGGGCGAGGCCTGCACACATCCAGAACACGGACTGCTTCATAGTGCCAACAAGAAAAAAGATTTAGTTATAGTCGAGAAGTATTAGGCCAAGACCTGGTGCACAACATGTCCGTGCACATCGGTCAAACGAAAGTCCCGGCCCTGGAAGGGGTAAGTTAATCGCTCGTGATCAAATCCAAGGAGATGCAGGATCGTAGCTTGCAGGTCGTGAACATGTACCTGACCGCTCACAGCGCTATATCCGATTTCATCTGTTTCACCATGCGTAATGCCGCCCTTAACGCCACCACCAGCCATCCACATCGTAAAAGCGTCGCTGTGATGATCCCGACCGACAAAGGGGTTGTCTGTCCCTGAGCGGTTTTCCAGCATCGGTGTTCGCCCAAATTCTCCACCCCAGATCACAAGAGTCTCTTCAAGCAGGCCGCGCTGTTCCAGGTCTTCCAGGAGTGCAGTAACCGGACGATCAGTTTCGCGGCAGCGCTCCAGGAAGCCCCCATTCAGGGCTTCACTTTCGCCTGCACCGTGTGAGTCCCAACCCCAGTGAAATAACTGGACGAAGCGAACCCCCCGCTCCACGAGCCTTCGTGCAAGAAGACAATTGTTACTGAATGCCGTTTCGCCGGGAGCGGTGCCGTACAACTCATGTATGTAGGCAGGTTCACGGCTGATGTCCATGGCTTCCGGCACAGAGGTCTGCATGCGGAATGCCATTTCATACTGCGCAATGCGTGTGAGAATTTCGGGATCACCAACATCCTCGTACTGTTGCTGATTGATCGTATTGATGGCATCGATGGATTTACGCCGGAGGTCACGCGGTATGCCCTCCGGGTCGCCCAAAAACAAGACCGGATCCCCTTTGGTTCTACACTGCACACCTTGGTATACTGTGGGCAGAAAGCCGCTTCCATACACGCTGGCTCCCGCGTCCGGTGCAGCTCCACCGGAAAGCAGCACGACAAATGCAGGCAGGTTAGCATTTTCGGTACCAAGCCCATAAGTTACCCAGGAGCCCATACTCGGGCGACCAAGCCTGGGGCTTCCCGAATGGACAAACAGCTGTGCTGGAGCGTGGTTGAATTCATCGGTGCGCATAGCCTTGAGAAAGGCAACCTTATCCGCGACGCGCCCCAAGTGCGGCAGGTGGTCCGAGATCCAGGCGCCCGACTCTCCGTGTTGACGAAAGTTGGCCTGTGGTCCCAGCATTTTTGGTATGCCCCGGATAAATGCGAAGCGCTTGCCTTCCAACAGCGATTCGGGACAGTCCTGGCCATGCAGTCGCGCGAGTGTGGGTTTGTAGTCAAACAACTCCAATGGAGAAGGGCCGCCGGCCATATGCAAAAAAATCACACGTTTCGCACGCGGCGCAAAATGTGGTTTGCGCGGTGCCAATGGATCGGGAGAGCCGATCAGGTCAGTTGCTCCGGCGGCGCCAAGTGAGGCGAAAGCCATCGCCCCGAATCCGGCACCCGCGGACTTCAGGAAGTGGCGACGCGTAATGTGCCCGAGGTATGCGTGTTGGGCTTCTTTAGTAAGACTCATTTCAAATCGGAGAACGTCCAGTCTTAATCATAGCATGTTGAATATAGGGCGAATGCTGTAGTCAGGGAACCCCACTGGATTATGCTTTCATAATGAACTGATCTAGGTTAAGGATTGCATTGGCAACAACGATCAAAGCTGCCAACTCAGCAGATCCTTGGTCTCCGGCTAATGTAATTACATCGCTCTCGCGTTCAGTGTAATAGGCTTTGGCATCACGATATAGGGGTTCGAGTGTGTTAAGCGTTTCCAGGTCCGGTGCAACACCCATGGCGTAAATATATCCCGCTTCAAGGGGACTTTCGGAATTGAGCATACGTTGGGCTAACGCCTGGGCCGCCTCAAAAAAGACAGGATCATTCAGTGAGACCAATGCCTGGAGGGGCGTATTGGTTCTTACCCGTCGAGATACACAGAACTCGCGGCTGGGGCTGTCAAATGTGGTCATGGACGGGTATGGTACGGTACGCCGCCAGTACGTATAAATTCCGCGCCTGTACCGATCATCCCCTTGACTGGTTTGCCATCGGCGGGCATCGTAAGGATTATTCCAAAGCCCTTCCGGTTGGGGAGGCATTACACTCGGACCGTACATCTTGAGGCTCAGCAGCCCGCTCACGTAGAGAGCCTGATCCCGGATCTGTTCTGCACTCAGACGGAAGCGGGCACCTCGTGCCAGCAGCCGGTTGCGTGGATCTTTGACTTCCAGTTCATCGGTCACGCGTGAGGACTGCCTGTACGTCGAAGAAACCACCACAGAGCGCAGCAATGACTTGACACTCCAGGCGTGATCTTCCATAAAGCTGACCGCCAGGTAATCAAGTAGGTCTGGATGGGAGCGTTCAAGCCCCTGAGTACCAAAATCTTCCAGCGATTCGATGAGTCCAATCCCAAAAAGTTGTTCCCAGAATCGATTTACCGCTACCCGTGCGGTGAGCGGATTGTCACGCGTGACCAGCCACTGTGCCATTCCCAGACGGTTACGAGGAGCATCCTCCGGCATGGGAGGTAATGCATCGGGCGTATTGGGTTCAACCTGTTCCCCTTTCAGCAGAAAGCTGCCCCGTTCAAACACGTGTGTGCGTCGCTGGAAGGGAAGTTCATGCATGATGGGGGTATGGACTGCGTCTAGTGTGCGCAACTCCCGCTCTATTTCCGCTTTTTCAGTACGCAGGCGCTCAAGTTCAGGATCATCACTGACGCTGGCATAAATATGGTCCAGCGTCCATCGCTGGCCGTCTCCCCGCTGCTCTTCTGGGGTCGCCACAACCCGCTTGACTTCATTTTGAAGCATAAGTCGGACACGGCCGATGATTTCGGGTTGGTCCAGCGTCGTCTCCCATGCACGCCGCTCTTCAGCCAGTGCATTGGAGCGCACGCGGGCAATGATGTCCTCTTCAAGTTGGGCAATGTTCTCAAGGAGTTTGTTTCCCCGTTCGGCAACCTCTTCCTCAAACAACGGGAGGGTTGGATATTCGGTGTCCAGATCCCGGTCGGCGCTGCTGTTGAAGAAGGCAAAGAACTCGTAGTACTCCTCGTGTGTGAATGGGTCATAGGGGTGGCCATGGCACTGAACACAGGCGAATGAGGTCCCCTGCCAGACTTCCCAGGTCGTGTTCACGCGATCAATGACCGCCGCAACGCGAAATTCTTCATCGTCTGTTCCCCCTTCGGTGTTGGTCATAGTGTTGCGGTTGAAGGCGGTTGCGATGCGCTGGCTTTCGGTCGCGTTCGGTAAAAGATCCCCTGCTAATTGTTCAATCGTGAATTGATCGAATGGCAGATCATCATTGAAGGCCTGAATGACCCAATCCCGATAATGCCAAATAGTCCGGCCTATATCTTTTTCATATCCCTTGGAGTCAGCATATCTTGCGAGGTCCAGCCACATAGCCGCCCAGCGCTCACCGTATGCCGGGGAGGCCAGTAGCGAATCTACATAGGTCTCGTACGATTCTCCGTCAACACAGACCTGTCTCACGTCTTCCGGTTGTGGGGGCAGGCCAATCAGGTCCAGTGTAACTCTCCGGACGAGCACGGGGCATTTTGCATCGGGGGACGGTGACAACTCCTCTTTGTCCAGCCGTGAAAGTATGAAGTAATCCAGCGGCTCACGCGGCCACGCAGGATCAGATACGTCCGGCAAGGCGGGTCGCTTTGGGGTGACGTAAGCCCAGTGATCCTCCCATTGTGCCCCTTCTTCTATCCACGTGTGTAGGATTTCGATTTGCTCAGGCGTGAGCGGGTCATCATCCTGAGGCATCCGGTGCTTCGGATCCGCATGCGAAACGCGTCGCAGCAGTTCGCTTTCGTCGGGCTTAAGGGGGACGATTGCACGCTCGCCCGATTCTGCTGCGGCAAGTGCTTCATGTCGGAAGAGCAGGCTTAGATCTGCCTGGCGGCGAATGCCCCCATGACAGTTCACGCATCGCTCATTCAGTATAGGGCGAACCTGCTCATTAAAGCTGATCTCCGGAGCACGGCCACAGCTACTGAACACTGACAAAGCTGCTGCGACCACAATGTATCCGGCAATAAGATGCTTCATGCGATAATCGGTTTGACGACCGTGCCATGCACATCTGTGAGTCGGTAACGGCGGCCCTGATACTTAAATGTAAGTAGCTCATGATCAATTCCAAGGAGATGCATCAGCGTGGCTTGCAAATCATGTACATGCACCGGGTCGCGAACCACATTGTAGCCAAGATCATCCGTCTCACCGTAGCTGAAACCGGATTGCACGCCTCCACCCGCCATCCACAGTGTGAAACATCGGGGATGGTGGTCGCGACCGTAATCTTCATCTGTAAGGCGTCCCTGGCAGTAATTGGTGCGCCCGAACTCTCCACCCCAGATGACCAGGGTATCGTCCAGCATTCCCCGCTGTTTGAGGTCCCGCACGAGCGCGGCTGAGGGTTGATCGGTTTCTCTTGACTGGACTTTAATACCGGATGGCAATCCTCCGTGATGATCCCATCCCTGATGAAAGAGCTGGATAAAGCGTACGCCACGCTCGGCTAGGCGCCGGGCCAGAAGACAGTTGGCTGCAAAGGTGCCGGGCTCCCGGGCATCTTCGCCATAGAGGTCAAAGATATAATCCGGCTCATTGGAAAGGTCCATCACATCAGGCACGGAGGTTTGCATACGATAGGCCATTTCGTACTGAGATATCCGTGACTCAATACGCTCCCATCCGGGTGCGCCTTCTTTCAGCTGATGCAATTCCCGAAGGCGATCAAGTTGCATTCGTCGCTGTTTTGAAGAGACGCCATCAGGGTTGCTCAGATATAGCACGGGATCCACTCCGCTTCTGAACTGCACTCCCTGGTGTTGCGATGGCAGGAACCCATTCCCCCAGAGTCGGGCATAGAGTGGTTGTCCTCCCTTGTCTTTTGTGATGAGCACACAAAATGCAGGCAGGTTTTCATTTTCGGTTCCGAGTCCATAGCTGAGCCATGATCCGAAGGACGGCCGGCCCGCAATCTGTGATCCTGTAAGAAAGAATGTAATTGCCGGATCGTGGTTGATCGCTTCGGTGTGCATGGATTTAACGATGCATAACTCATCCACAATCTCTGCAGTGTACGGCATCAGTTCGCTCACCCAGGTTTTGCTCTCTCCATATTGGGCAAAAGAAAAGTGTGAGCGGGCCAGGGGCAACCTGTTCTGAAAGCCAGTCATTCCGGTAAGCCGTTGTCCCTTGCGCACAGATTCAGGCAATTCCTGCCCGTGCATGGCATTAACCTGTGGCTTATAGTCAAACAGTTCAAACTGTGAGGGGCCACCGCTCTGGAACAGATAAATGATTCGTTTGGCGCGCGGGATCAAATCCGTCCCAGTGGCCAGGGACGGATTTACTAGCGAGGACAACGCAAGCCCGCCCAGCCCCATGCCAAGGCGCCCCAAAAACTCCCTGCGAGTGCTAAGGGGGCTATAATTACAACATTCATGCATCAGTACTTCTCAATAACTTCATCAAAGGATAGCAACGCATTGGCAACCATGGTATGTGCAGCCCATTTAACAGGGTCTAGCCCCGCTTGCAGTTGAGACTCCCCGGTTTCTAACAGTTGCCTGGCCGCCTTGGGGTCTTTGGAAAATTCCTCAAGCTGTTCGGTGTATAGTGATTGCAATGCTTTCGTTTCGGATGGATTCGGGCTACGTCCCGTTAGCAATTTAAATCCCAACGCAATTTGATCTTCAAGTGTTTCCATCCCGAGCATGCGGGTGGCTATGTGACGGGATGCTTCCACATACTGTGGGTCATTGAGCAGAACCAGGGCCTGCATAGGGGTCGCCGTGCGCTGACGCCGCATCACACACTGTGCACGAGTTGGCATATCAAAAGTGATCAGGGAAGGAGGTGGGGAAGTGCGCTTGAAGAAGGTGTAAAGTGTGCGCCGGTAGAGGTCAGAGCCTGAGCCCTGCTCATACCTGATCCCGATCCCGTGCTTTTCCTGCCAGAGTCCTCCCGGTTGATACGGTTTAACGGCAGGTCCACCTAGCGTTCGGTCAAGAAGTCCACTGACTGCAAGTGCCTGGTCGCGCACCATTTCTGCACTCAGGCGAAGTCTGGGGCCTCGTGCGAACAACTTATTGTCGGGGTCAAGGTCGAGGAGTACAGGACTAGCTTCAGATTGCTGGCGATAGGTGGCACTCGTCACGATCAGGCGCTGCATAGCCTTAATATCCCATCCCGAGTTAACGAATGTCGTGGCCAGATAATCCAGCAGTTCAGGGAAGGAGGGCAAGGCGCCCTGTCGTCCAAAATCTTCAGGTGTGGAGACAATGCCGGTTCCAAAGTACTTCTGCCAATACCGGTTCACTGCAACCCGGGCAGTAAGAGGATGCTCTGGATGAAACAACCATCTGGCCAAACCGAGGCGGTTTTGAGGTGCATCATCGGGGAAAGGCAGGATGGCATCTGGTGTGTGCGGTTCAACGCTCTCCCTCTTTGCGTCGTACTGGCCACGGTTCAATATGTACGCTGGTCGTGGGGGGAACATCTCCTCAGTGACCATGATTGCCGGTATACCTTCAAGGAGGGTGTTCTCCTTTTCGCGCAGGGCTTGGAGGGCAGCCTGTGCACGCTGCCAAGGCATCACCTCATGTGCCAGATACCATTGAAAAAGATCATGTCGATCCGGGGTTGTTTCTGTTCTCCCTGCCAGGCGCGCAACCTCAAAGCCGAACAGCCTCTGATCGTACAGGCGTAATTCATCAACAGCTCCGTTACGCAGGCCGCTGTCGTGGTGTCGGTAGGCGATTTGCAGGGGGACCTTCAAATCGTCGTATGTGATATGCCGGGTAAGACCATCACGCACGGTTTCTACATCGGCGAGTAGCCCATTGAGGTACAGGCGCACACCGGAGGCGCGGCTGGATCCATCGTAGGTCATGGCTACATGCGTCCAATCCCCAATCAGGAGAGCATCAATCGTTTGGATGCGCAAGGCATTTTGGGGCCACATATGGGCCAGTTGCGCCACGAGGCGACCATCCCGGAGTACAAGCTCCCAGCCGTGGCTCCCGACATCCTGTGCAGCCAGCGTGCGATGGACGATGGCACCTGTATCCTCTCCCGGATTGATCCAGAGACTTACGGTAAAGGGTTGTGTTCTCCGGAATTCACCCATATCTGCGAAGGAGAAACCGCTCTCACCGTCAAAGGCCATCGCCTGCCCCTGGTACCCAGGCACTATATCTGGGGCGAAGACGGCTGTCCCCTGTTTGCCATCCTGGCATGGTAATGTTGGTCCGTTCAGGCGTTCAAACTCGCAGGCAAGAATGGGCCTGGGGTCGGTATCCGGCGGTAATGACGGGTACCGGGAAGTGAAGCCCAGCCTCGACATTTCCGCTATATTGCCAACTGCACGCTCAGCTGATTCAATCTCACGTGCGAGACGATCCAGTTCCTCCTGATCATCCGGCGTAGGCAGATCCAGTGCGGGCACGGGCACTGCATACGGTGAAGTCTGCCCGGATTCGTCCACATTGTTAAAAAAACTGAAGAGCCCATAGTAGTTGGCTTGCGTAATCGGATCGTACTTGTGATCGTGGCAGCGTGCACATTCAAGGGTCAGGCCCATGAATGCCGCCCCCATCGTATTGACGCGATCCGCCACGTATTCCGTGCGCAACTCTTCTTCAATAATGCCCCCTTCGTTAGTCTGGCGGTGGTTACGGTTGAAGGTGGTCGCCAACCGTTGGTTCAGCGTTGCATTTGGCAGTAGGTCTCCCGCAAGCTGCCAGGTAGCGAACGTATCAAAGGGCAGGTTCTCATTGTAGGCTTCCACGACCCAATCTCTCCACGGCCACACGTACCGATCCCCGTCATTCTGATATCCATGTGTGTCCGCGAATCTAGCGATATCCAGCCACATAGAAGCCATGTGCTCTCCATAAGCAGGGGAATCAAGCAGCCGATCAACAACCTTTTCATAGGCATGAGCAGAGGTATCTGCAAGAAAAGCGTCCAGTTCCTCCAACGTTGAGGGAAGACCAGTTAGGTCAAGTGTGACGCGTCGAAGGAGCGTGCCTGGGTCTGCCTCTGGAGCCGGGGTCAGTTCTTCCGACTCAAGACGTGCCAGCGTAAAGTGGTCAATTCTGTTGTTCGGCCAATCTGATTGTTGGACGGTCGGCAAGGGTAAATCAGCAGCCGGCTGGAAGCTCCAGTGTGGTTTCCATTCAGCTCCCTGTTCAATCCAGCGACTGAGGAGTGCAATTTCGTGACCAGAAAGTGAGAGCTTCGATTCAGGCGGGGGCATGCGCACCTCTGGATCATCGGAGTGAATACGCGAATACAGCCGGCTCTTTCTGAGGCTTCCCGGTACGACAGCATATCCACCGGAAGCGAGACGCTCCTGCTTTGCCCCAGCCTCTTCATCCAGACGCAGGCCGGCCTGCCGTGCGTTGGCATCAGGACCATGGCAGGCGTAACAGCGGTCCGAAAGGATTGGCCGGACGTGAATATTGTAGTCAACGACTGTCGGCAACGATGCATCCCGTGGATGCAGTTCGCTCCCGCACCCGGCTGTCATAAGCAGGGTTATGCAAACCGCAAAAGGGATGATTTCAGGCCAGGAGATCCTTAACCACATGGCCATGCACATCTGTTAGTCTATATCAGCGTCCCAGAAACTCCCTGCGAGTGCTGAGAGGGCTACAATTAGGGAATTATGGTGCATAGTTGAATATACCCTCAATTTGACGGCTCATAGGGGTCTCCAGAGAGAACGCCCCTCCACGTCCAGTAGCCCCAATCCCGGAGGCCAGTATATTTGCAGACGCGTTGAGGTCTGCATGATCCGCATGCCCACAGGCCACACACTTGAACTTGCTTTGGGTCTTGCGATTATCCTTACTCGTGTGTCCGCATACCGAGCACCCTTGGCTCGTATATCGAGCATCTACTGCTACAACATTTCTGAATTTATAATCGCAGTATTGATTGAACCGACCCCATCCGGCATCCTGGATTACACGGTTCAGCCCTGCCTTTGCCTTGACGTTCTTGCCGGGATTTTCTACCGTGCCCTTCGCGGACTTGGTCATTCCCTTGATGTTGAGATCCTCCCGCACGAGCGTCTCCGCCCTGCTTGCCAGTGTCTTGCTGTGATGGTGCGCCGCGTTCTTGCGTGCATTCTTCTGCTTGCGCTTCCATTTGGCGATCTTCTGCTTGGTCACACGTCTACGGTTTGATCCTTTCTGCTGACGGGCCAGCTTGCGCTGGTACCGTCTTATGCGGATCTCCTTCGTGTCCGGCTTAGGGATGTCCAGCAGCTCTTGCTCTCCCGTTGAGTGTGTACACGCCACGTTGTACGTGTTCAAGTCTACGCCAACCGCGACACCGTTCTCGGTGCGTTCCTGAGTGGCTATCTCGTATATGACCGATACCCTCCACCGACGACCTACCTTCTTCACCGTAGCCTTCACGGGCTTGCCGTCTGGATATGGGTTTCCTCCCTTGCGGCGTATCCGCATCCAACCAACCTTTGGGATATGCAACTGCCCGTCTTTGATCTTGACGTTGTAAGGAATTGTGAATGATGGACGCTTGCCATACTTGGAATGAAATCGGGGATGCTTGCGAACGCCCTTGTAGAATCCTTGCCATGCGTCCGCCTGATACTTGAGCGTATGTCTAACTATTTTGAATGAGTACTCCTGCATCCAGTCAATCTCCTTACGCAACTGCGTGAATTCCTTGCCGAGCGAGAAGAAAGATGTGGACGGTTTCTTTGCTCCGTTCTTCTTCGCCAGCTCGTACTCCTTCTTGTTCTTCGCAAGAAAGTGATTCCACACGAACCTGCAAGCGCCCGCTATGCCTGACAGCTTCCTTGCATTTGACCTTGATCCGGGAAGCAGCCTGTACTCAACCCCGCGATATTCCCTGTCTTGTACCTCTACAGTCATGATGTAGATTGCCGGATTGCTTAATATACAGAATGCAGAAATTGAGTCAACTATTTACTATAACTCCCAATAATTACCACACGCATGCATCAGTATTTCTCAATAACTTCATCAAAGGATAGCAATGCATTGGCGACCATGGTATGTGCAGCCCATTCAACAGGGTCTAGTCCCGCTTGCAGTTGAGACTCTCCGGTTTCTAACAGCTGTCTGGCTGCTGCGGGATCCTTTGAAAATTCCTCAAGCTGTTCAGTATATAGAGTCTGCAATGCTTTCGTTTCGGATGGATCTGGACTTCGTCCGGTTAACAGTCTAAATCCAAACGCAATTTGATCTTCAAGTGTTTCCTTTCCGAGCATGCGGGCGGCTATATGACGGGATGCTTCCACGTACTGCGGGTCATTGAGCAGAACCAGGGCCTGCATGGGGGTCGCCGTACGCTGCCGCCGCATCACACACTGTGCGCGTGTTGGCATGTCAAACGTGATCAGAGAAGGAGGTGGGGAAGTGCGCTTGAAGAAGGTGTATAGTGTGCGCCGGTAGAGGTCAGGGCCTGAGCCTTGCTCATACCTGATCCCGGCCTTTTCCTGCCAGAGTCCTCCTGGCTGATACGGTTTAACTGCAGGTCCACCGAGCGTTCGATCAAGAAGTCCACTGACTGCAAGTGCCTGATCGCGCACCATCTCTGCACTCAGGCGAAGTCTGGGGCCTCGTGCCAACAACTTATTATCGGGGTCAAGCTCCAGGAGCTTGGGAGTAGCTTCAGACTGTTGGCGGTAGGTAGCGCTGGTCACGATCAGGCGCTGCATAGCCTTGATGTCCCATCCCGAGTTAATGAATGTTGTGGCCAAGTAATCCAGCAGTTCAGGGAAGGATGGCAGCGCGCCCTGTCGTCCAAAATCTTCAGGTGTGGAGACAATGCCGGTTCCGAAGTACTTTTGTCAATATCGGTTCACTGCAACCCGGGCGGTAAGTGGATGCTCTGGATGAAACAGCCATCTGGCCAAGCCGAGGCGGTTTCGAGGTGCATCATCGGGGAAAGGCAGGATAGCTTCTGGTGTGTGTGGTTCAACGGGCTCCCCTTTTGCATCGTACTGGCCACGGTTCAATATGTACGCGGTCCGTGGGGAGGACATCTCCTCAGTGACCATGATTGCCGGGATACCTTCAAAGAGGGTGTTCTCTTTTTCGCGCAGGGTTTGGAGAACGGCCTGTGCGCGCTGCCAAGGAGTCACTTCATGTGCTAGGTACCATTGAAAAAGATCGTCTCGATCCGGGGTCACTTCTGTTATCCCTGCCAAGCGCGCAACCTCAAAGCCATACAGCTTCCGATCGTACAGGCGCAGTTCATCAACAGCACCGCTACGCAGGCCGCTATCCCGAAATCGGTACGCGATTTGCAGGGGGACCTTCATATTTTCGTACGTGATATGTCGGTTAAGGCCATCACGCACGGTTTCTACATCAGCGAGGAGCCCATTGACGTATAGGCGCACACCTGAGGCGCGGCTGGATCCATCGTAAGTCATGGCTACATGCGTCCAATCTCCGAGCGGGAGGGTATCAATCGTCTGGACGCGCAGGGCATTTTGGGGCCACATATGGGCCAGTTGAGCGACAAGGCGACCGTCCAAAAGTACAAGCTCCCAGCCGCGGCTGCCGGCATCCAGTGCAGCCTGCGTGCGATGTATGATGGCACCTGTTTCTTCTCCCGGATTGATCCAGAGACTTACGGTGAAGGGGTGAGTTCGCCGGAATTCACCCATACCTGCGAAGGAGAAGCCGCTCTCACCGTCAAAAGCCATCGCGTGCCCCTCGTAGCCTGGCACTACATCTGGAGTGAAGACGGCTGTCCCCTGTTTGCCATCATGGCATGGTAACGTTGGTCCGTTCAGGCGTTCAAACTCGCAGGTGAGAATGGGTCTGGGGTCGGTATCTGGCGGCAACGGCTGATCCCAGGAGGTAAAGCCGAGCCTTGACATTTCCGCTATATTGTCAACTGCACGCTCCGCTGATTCAATTTCACGTGCAAGACGATCCAGTTCCCCCTTATCATCCGGCGTAGGCAGGTCTAGTGCGGGCACGGGCACTGCATTCGTAAAATGTGAAGTCTGCCCGGACTCGTCCACATTGTTAAAAAAACTGAAGAGCCCATAGTAGTTGGCTTGAGTAATCGGATCGTACTTGTGATCGTGGCAGCGTGCACATTCAAGGGTCAGGCCCATGAATGCTGCCCCAACCGTGTTAACGCGATCCGCCACATATTCCGTGCGGAACTCTTCTTCAATACTGCCCCCTTCATTAGTCTGGCGATGGTTGCGGTTGAAGGTGGTCGCCAGCCGTTGATTCAGCGTTGCATTTGGCAGCAGGTCCCCTGCAAGCTGCCAGGTTGCGAACGTATCAAAGGGCAGGTTCTCATTGTAGGCTTCCACGACCCAGTCTCTCCACGGCCACACGTTCCGATCCCTATCATTCTGATATCCATGTGTGTCCGCGAATCTGGCGATATCCAGCCACATGGAGGCCATATGCTCTCCATAAGCCGGAGAGTCAAGCAGCCGATCAACAACCTTTTCATAGGCATGAGCAGAGGTGTCTGCAAGAAAAGCGTCCAGTTCTTCCAGCGTTGAGGGAAGACCGGTTAGGTCAAGTGTGACGCGTCTGAGGAGCGTGCCTGGGTCTCCCTCTGGAGCTGGGGTCAGTCCTTCCGACTCGAGACGTGCCAGCGTAAAGTGATCAATTCCGTTGTTTGGCCAATCTGATTGTTGGACGGCCGGTACGGGTAAATCAGCAGCCGGCAGGAAGCTCCAGTGTGGTTTCCATTCGGCTCCCTGTTCAATCCAGCGACTGAGGAGTGCAATTTCGTGACCAGAAAGTGAGAGCTTCGATTCAGGCGGGGGCATGCGCACCTCTGGATCATCGGAGTGAATACGGAAATGCAGACGGCTCTTTCTAAGGCTTCCCGGCACGACAGCATATCCACCGGAAGCGAGACGCTCCTGCTTTGCCCCAGCCTCCTCATCCAGACGCAGGCCGGCCTGCCGTGCGTTCGCATCAGGACCATGGCAGGCGTAACAGCGGTCCGAAAGGATCGGCCGGACGTGAAAATTGTAGTCAACGACTTCCGGCAACGTTGCATCCCGTGAATGCAGTTCACTCCCGCACCCGGCTGTCATCAGCAAGGTCATGCAAACTGCAAAGGGGACGATTTCAGGTCAGGAGATCCTGAACCACATGGCCATGCACATCTGTTAGTCTATACCGGCGTCCCTGGTGACGAAATGTGAGCCGCTCATGTTCAATGCCCAGCAAGTAGAGAATTGTCGCCTGGAAGTCGTGCACATGAACGGGGTTCTGTGTGATGTTGTATCCCAGGTCATCGGTGGCTCCGTAAGTGAGGCCAGGCTTGATCCCGCCCCCGGCCATCCAGATGGTGAAGCATCGCGGATGGTGGTCTCGTCCATAGTTTGTTTCTGTGAGCGTGCCCTGTGAATAATTCGTACGGCCGAATTCGCCGCCCCAGATAACCAGCGTATCGTCCAGCAGTCCCCGTTGCTTCAGGTCTGTGACCAGCGCTGCAGATGGTTGATCGGTATCCTTGCATTGCAGCGCAATGTCGCTTGGCAGGTTGCTGTGCTGGTCCCAGCCCATATGGTAAAGTTGAATAAAGCGTACATCCCGTTCAGCTAGACGGCGGGCCAGGAGGCAGTTGGCTGCATAAGTACCAGGTGTGCGCGCAGCTTCTCCGTAGAGCTCGAACGTTGCTTCGGGCTCGTCTGACAGGTCGGTCACATCGGGCACAGAGGTTTGCATCCGGTAAGCCATTTCGTATTGGGCAATGCGCGACTGGATTTCTGGATCTCCAGTGACGTCATAATGCATTTCATTCAGGCGGGCCAGATGTTTGAGCATACTGCGCCGGTCACCGGTATTCAGTCCAGGCGGGTTATTCAGGTATAAAACTGGATCTCCTCCTGCCCGGAACTGCACTCCCTGATGCAGGGCTGCCAGAAACCCGTTGCCCCAAAGACGGGAATAGATGGGTTGTGGGCGCTGGAGCCCGCGGGACAGGAGAACGCAGAAAGTGGGCAGGTCCTCGTTGGAGCTGCCCAGTCCGTAGCTCAACCAGGCGCCCATACTAGGGCGTCCAGGTTGTTGCGAGCCGGTTTGGAAGAAGGTAATAGCCGGGTCATGATTGATTGCCTCGGTGTACATGGACCGCACAATACAGAGCTCATCGGCAATTTTGGAAGTGTAGGGTAACAGATCACTTATCCATGCGCCGCTGTTACCGTGTTGTGCAAACGAATTTAAGGAAGGCGCAAGAGGCAGTGAATTTTGGTAGGCGGTCATGTCGGTCAGGCGCTGTCCCATCCGGATAGATTCCGGTAGGTCCTGCCCTCTTCTTTGCTGAAGTGTGGGCTTATAGTCAAAGAGTTCAAGCTGGGATGGCCCACCGCTTTGGAAAAGATAAATTATCCGGCGCGCCTTGGGGGCAATGTGAGGGGAATTCAGAATTCCCCGAAAAGCTGAGCCTGCGGCCAATTGATCGGATGTTTGGGCACATCCCATCAGGAATGCGAGCGCTGCACCGCCTATTCCAAGACTCAGTTTTGAAAAGAAGTGTCGCCGGTTCATGCAACACCCGGCATCATAGAAGGGATCACTCATCGGTACTGAGCCTCGTCCAAATTCAGAATGGTACTGGTTACAACAGTCATGGCAGCCAGTTTCACAATGTCACCTTTACGCCTGAGCGGGGTTATGCCCACCGACACTAGCGCGCGTGCACTGGTTGGGTCCTGTTCGAATTTACGAGTTTGTTCCTCCAGAAGATCAGTAAGCGTGTCAAGCTCTCCTGCCTCCGGTGATCTGGAGGTAAGCCAGCGAAAGGCCTCTGCAATCTGTTCTTGCTGATTTGTGCCTTCGCCGGCAAGCACGCGGGCGGCAAGTGCACGCGCGGCTTCCACATACTGGGGATCGTTCAATAGCACCAGAGACTGCAGTGGTGTCGCGGTGGTTTGCCGCTCCACCGTACACACCGACCGCTCCGGAGCGTCAAAGGTCAGCATTGCCGGCGGGGGGATCGTCCGCTTCCAGTAGGTATAGAGGCTGCGCCTGTGAACATCTGGGCCGGGGCGATAGCGGTTCTCCCCAATCTGGTTCGCAAGTGCCCGCCAGAGTCCAGCCGGTTGATAGGGGCGTACCGGCTCGCCGCCAATCGTCGGGTTTAGCAGATTACTGACCAATAACGCATTGTCGCGCATCATTTCGGCAGACAATCGCTTGCGAGGAGCACGTGTCAACAGCATATTGTTTGGATCCCGTTCCCGAAGGATTCTTGTCATTCGGCTGCTTTGACGGTAGGTGGCGGACAGGACAATCTCCCGAATCAATGCCTTGGTATCATAATCCAGGTCAATGAACCTCGTAGCCAGATAATCAAGCAGTGCTGGATTGGACGGTAGTGCGCCTTGGTTACCAAAGTCTTCTGGTGTGTGAACCAATCCTTCTCCGAAGAGCAGTTGCCAGAGGCGGTTTACAGCTACGCGTGCGGTCAGTGGATTGTCTTCATGCACAATCCACTGTGCAAGTCCATACCGGTTACGTGGCAGACCGTCAGGAAAGGAAAGGATTGCCGCCGGAGTCCCCGGTCCCACGGAGTCCATAGGCGCATCATATGCGCCACGGTCCAGAACATGCGTGGTGCGTGGTTCGGGCATATCCTCCATGACCATAACATTGGGTACACGTCTGAGTGCACGCCGCAGGCTGTCCAGCACAGCATTTGCTGCGCTCAATCCGGGATCGTAATGGGCTTGATAGTGGGCGGTCGTTTGAGTAGCGGGCTCCTGTCCTGCAAGGTAGGCGACTTCCAGGTCCGTGAGTACCCGGGCATGTACATAGAGGTCGTCCAGAGTACCGTCCCTTACCCCTTCAATATCACCAATCGTACGATTGCGGTGAGTCCAGTTGCCTGCAAGGAGCCCGTTTCCGTTCAGAATACTTTCACGTGCAAGCGAGTCTTCGTTAACACGAACACGGCTTGAAATGCCATTTAGGTACAGGGTAACTCCTTGTGCGCGTCCACTGCCATCGTAGGTGGCAGAGATATGGGTCCATATATCTGCCGGGATTTGTTGTGTGGTCTGCACGGAGATCTGATGGTTTCCGTCGTGTATCAGGCGAAGTCGAAGCCAACCTTCTTTGGTACGTGCGAGGTCGTAGCCACCACGCTTTTGCTCCCCGTTTCGTTTGGAGAACAGTGCAATATCTTTTGGCTGGTCTTGGATGAGTATCCAGGCGCTCAGTGAGAACCGGTCGTACCACTCAAAGTCAGCATCTAGTCCGAGGTTTAGAAAATTCTGCCCGTCAAAGGTTAATCCATTGCCGCGTTTCCCTTCGGTGACCAGAGGAGGGTCAAGTACTTTTTCCAATCCGGTGTTTGCCAACCCATCCGGGCCCACGCGTGCCGGAGAAACCAGGATGTCCAGGTTGTCCAAGGGCAGGGATGTCAAAAGGCCGGATGCGATGGTTGTCTCAAGATTAGGTGTCCAATCAGGAGGCGGTGAACTTTGAGGCCAGTCCGCCACGACTTGCTCAATTGAATCAATTCCCGCTACCGTTTGCGCAATGGAGACCTCTAATTCAGGATCTTCAAGCCGGATGGCGGGTCTTGGTGAGAGATCGAAATAATTGATCTGAGCCTGTTCATCCACGCCGTTAAAGAAGGCGAACATGCTGTAGTACTCTTCTTGCAGGATCGGATCAAACTTATGATCATGGCACCGTGCACATTCCATGGTTAATCCCAGGAATGCAGTTGCCGTTGTATTGGTTCGATCGGCGACATACTCTGTCAAGTATTCTTCCGCAACTACCCCCCTGTATATTGTAAGGGGTGCAGTTTTTAGTGTGTCGTACTGTGATTA
>JAPPGC010000031.1 GCA_028875125.1 Bacteroidota bacterium
AATCCGATCTTGATGGAACTCAAAATCCTGTCAAGTTTTCCTTATAATTCCCTAATTTTAACTGTCGTCAACTGTAGTTTTAATTGTCGTTGGACAATTGTGCCAATTACTGAAAATGGCCATCAAATAAAAACCCATGCTGGTAGTGCTTGAAATAGGGGTTCAAGGCCTGTTTTGTGTCATTCTTGGTGGCTAGTGAAAATAGCCATCAAATAAAACTTGATCTCATTGATGAAGAATTGAGGAGGTAGGCTAGGCTCGGTGATACCGCAGAGATTTAAGCCATACTAGCATATGTTAGTCTTGATCACGACGCACGAATTGCTACGTTATGTACATGACTTTCTGTAGCACTTCCAACCCAGTAGGGCAAATATTCCATGAATTTTCGGCCTGCGTTCGGATTTACAGGCACAATGTCTCCAGCAACCAAGGCCTCATTCAAGAAGCGCAATGCCTTTGCGCTGTTTCTTTGTTCCATACCGGGCCCTAGGGGTCCATGCAATGGAGTCGCAGATGTAGCCCTGGTGGATTACACGTCTGCCAATGCCCGTCCAGTAGGAATCACCAGGACATTTTCCATTGCCTCTAAGTCGAAAAGAAGACTGTCAAGATGTGAAGCGGAAAGAGGCCCCCAACCCTCTTCATCCAAACCGTGGGCGTTGAAGATCAGCCACCCACCGGGCGACGCTAGAAAACGATCGATCTCCTCCGAAAGAAATGCGTCAATATCCCCGGGCCCGTGGCTACTACAGATCAGCTTCTTCTGCCCGGCGTGCGGCAGCGCGTTAACCTGCGCATAACCCGTTCGAAAAGCCTTCACATGATCGGCCAGCCATTCCTCTATGGCAGGGTTTGAAGCATTGTAGGGAAAGTTGAAAATGGCTTCCTTGGGATCAAATCCATCCAATGCTTCGCTGAAATAGTCAAGGCAGCGCATGATCAAATCCTTTGCGACCTGCAGCGGAACTTCGGTCAGATTCTGGTGCTTATACCCATGGGGCATGATTTCATGGCCACGTGCAACCAATTCGTTCCACAGTCCAAAGTCACCGGCTGGAACACTGTGATATTCATCGGGCGGAACGAAGTCATCATGGTGGGCCGTAGCAATAACGTTTATGCAGGCCGACAACCCGTGCTTCTCAAAGATCTTCGCCGTTTCTATACTTGATTTACGGAATCCGTCGTCGAAGCTAAGCGTGATCACATGTGTCTTCTGCCGTTTGGTCGCTGCGGCAAGCGCCGACACTCCCACACTCTTTAGAAAACTCCGGCGGGTCATGAAATCCAATCTCATAGCTACTTCGCGGTTCGTTTTCTGGACTCCATCAATCGTTTCAACTGAGCTAAAGTATCTGCGTAGATGGGCGCTTCGACCAGATTGTTGATCTCCAGTGGGTCCTCTTCGTAGTCGTAAAGTTCGGCACCTGCATTCCCACCATCCCATTCGGTGTATCGGAATCGTTCCGTGCGAATCGAATATCCCATTACGCTCCGAGTGCCTATTTCGGGATGCATCCATGCGGCCCTGCTCCATCCAACCGAAAAGGCGGAGGACCTCCCAAGGCGGTCTGTGTCCTCCAGAATGGGTCGCAAGCTTGATCCTTTGAGGTGCTCAGGTGCTGGCAGGCCGGCCAAATCTACCAGTGTAGGATATATATCTACTAGCTCTACCAGCGCCTCAGTGCCAGAGCCTTCGTGCAGCCCTTCCGGCGCAGCGATAATTAGTGGGGCGCGAACGGATCCCTCAAACAAATCACCCTTCTGCCAAAGTCCATGATGCCCCAGATGATATCCGTGATCGGAAACAAACACAATAGTGGTATTGTCAGCTAGATCCAGTCGCTCCAGAGCATCCAGGAGACGACCCACCTGTGCGTCCATAAACGATACCGAGGCATAGTAAGCCTGAATGATTTCGCGACGCTTCTCCACAGTCAGTTCGCGCTGCCTTGGTCGATCGGCTAGAGCCGCAATTGGAATATCATCTCGATCACCTGGCTGCTCGAGAACGGGATTGATCTGATCCATCGGATACAACTCGAAGTAGGGAGCCGGAGCCACAAATGGCGTGTGCGGGCGATAGAACCCTACCGCGAGGAACAGGGGCGTACCCGTCCTAGATGGGTGTTGCTCTTCCATGATCCGTATAGCTGCAGCTGCTCCCAACTCATCCGTATGTAATCCATCTTCCGGGTCCACGTTCAGCCAGCTTAGAGTTCCGCCAAACTGGTTTGGAACGAGAGTGTGTATGCGATCGTGAATCTCGCGATCGATACCGCGCGGGTTTACGGTTTCGGACCACGACGCGGGATCATCCATCCCGTCCGAGCCGATTTGGCTTGGAACACCATAGTGAAAGATCTTTCCTACGCGGGCTGTATGGTATCCGTGCTCCCTAAACCACTGGGGAAGTGTAGGAATATCTGGAATGTGTTGGCGGAGGCTGTCCTGATTGGACAGTACGCCGGTCTGTTCCGGGTAGAGTCCGGTTAGAAAGCTGGATCGACTGGGGCTGCAGACGGGATACTGGCAGTATGCGCGATCAAATCTCACGCCGCGAGCGGCTAGGCGATCAATATGTGGGCTGCTTACCAGATCGTGGCCGTATGTACCGAGATCCGTGTTCAGGTCATCAACGGCTATAAAAAGGACATTTGGCCGATCCAATTCTTGCGTACACGCCGCGCCAAACAACCCTAAGACTAGAGCCACTGCCGAAAACAACAAGCCAGAATTTAAGCAATTGTGATGTCGCGTCTTGCGGCTCATATCCGAAATAGAAATTGGGTCATGTCCGTGCGATTTGACCGAAGATTAGCTGACCAGTGTAGAGTACGTGAGACAGAAGTCAACCTGGGTCAAGCAAAGATAAAAACCCAGCTTTATACATGGATTTCACGCTGATAGCTGGCGCGAGAGCGTACCCATCACCTCCCCAAAGCGTAATTGGCAAAGTGCCCCCATTGCTCTCGGAGCTTACATCGTTCCCTTTGCCAGTCGGCCGGAGCGCGATGCTCTCCCACAAGATGAGGACATCCTAAGCGGCTACCTCACTCACTCGCTACAGGACAACGCCCATCTCCGCAAAAACAGGTCATGTATCCGTCCAGACTCCTCACCCGTCTCGTTGTCCCGTACAGACACGGACAGCGTGTAAAATCCAGTTTTCTGGTCACTAACATCAAGTATCTGGTACAGAGATTCCTCCGGCTCTGGACCGTTGCCCCTGTAGCTCACGGAAACTCCCTCCCTGCCCCTATCTCTGTTCCGTCTGAACAAACGCCGAACCCTACGATCAGCATTCTTGGGCTCCAGTGTGATTTCGACGTCGTAATCCGTTCTCCCGAGAGCATTCAGAGCCAAGCCATAGACTTCAAAATATAGATAGATCGGCCATTCAGTTGAGTATACCTTCCGTGACGCTGGCAATATAGTGAAGCCTCTGCGGACGATTTCATTCGTTCTCGGAGGAACACCATTTTCCGTTTGTTCAACCGAATAAGCATGCATTACGCTACTTAACATTAGACCAGCACGACCATAATCTGGCACCTTAATGTACCGATGCCGCATATCCATAGTCTGTCCGTCAGCTTTCTGAACGACCTTGAGGTCGTGTTCATCTGACGACACTTGCATCTGTTGAGTATCAACCCATAGATCCTGATCGGGAAACACCTTCACCATATTGGAATAATTGAAGTTCCGGGTACGCTCAACTAAGGTATCCCCCTTATCATTGATGACAAATGTGCTGATAATCGAATAATCCGCGGTCATTCCGTCCGAGCGATCATGGATGGAATCCAAAGGAGTTCCATAATTAACAAAAATATCCGTTTGCTGCGAGTCTCCCTTAAATGAGCTGACCAGCAATGGTAACCCCAATTGGGGTCCAGATGCCGTAAGTGCCCTTTGATGAGTCTGTGCCTTTGCGACGTTACTTGGTTGAAGTCCTACCTGGATCTCGTGATTCGCTTTGAGCGTATCGCAAGACTCTACAATTCTATCTCTCCAAACCTCGTACACTACACCATTAATTCTGGCCCGCATCGGAAAACCTCCGGTTGTATACGCCGCAAAGCTATCGTTTCCGCTTTGGGTGCGTAGGATATCGACTACTTTATGGAGGCTTTCATGTAGATTACTGGAATCAATTATCCTCCCATTTACGCGCAATCCTTTCTTATTGCCTGCAAAGCGTACTTGCGCTGAAACATTGGCGGATAAAAAAAATGCGAGCAATACTGCGGTTAAAGCATATGTGAATGTCCTACGTCTCATCATAAATACACGGCAGTCCAATCACAGCTGAAGCAAACTGGCAGGTTCGACCTCAGATGGGTTCATGTCTATTTAACTGGTAAGTGAGTCCAGACTAACGGCGGCGGGTTTTCCCCATTAACCGGGGCTGATTCTCCGTCGGGGGACCAGTCGCTTGCTGTAATTTCGGTACGTGTCCGTCCTGCCGTTTGTTTCGCGAACTCTATTGGGATCAGGAACTAACATGGAGTTACAGCCATCTCCTGCACACATCACTAGAAAAGAAACATAAGTTATGACCAAGTGGGGAAAAGTCTACGAATTTACATCCATCGCCATTCCCGTCAGATAGGATATTCTCCACAAGATGAGGGCATTCCAAGCGGCTACCCCACTCACTCGCTACACGACAACCCCCATCTCCGCAAAAACAGGTCCTGTATCCGTCCAGACTCCTCACCCGTCTCGTTGTCCCGTACAGATACGGTTAGCGTGTAAAATCCTGTTTTCTGGTCACTAACATCAAGTATCTGATACAGAGATTCCTCCGGCTCTAAGCCGTTGCCCCTATAGCTCACGGATACTCCCTCCCTGCCCTTGTCTCTGTTCCGTCTGAACAAACGCCGAACCCTACGATCAGCATTCTTGGGCTCCAGTGTGATTTCTACGTCGTAATCCGTTTTCCCAAGAGCATTCAAAGCCAAGCCATAGACCTCGAAATATAAATAGATCGGCCATTCAGTTGAGTATACCTTCCGTGGCGCTGGCCATATAGTGAAACCTCTGCGGACGATTTCATTCGTGCTCGGAGGAACACCATTTTCCGTCTGTTCAACCGAATAAGCATGCATTACGCTACTTAACATTAGACCAGCCCGACCATAATTAGGCACCTTAACGTACCGATGCCACATATCCATAGTCTGTCCGTCAGCTTTCTGAACGACCATGAGGTCGTGTTCATCTGACGACACCTGCATCTGTTGCGTATCAACCCATAGATCCTGATCGGGAAACACCTTCACCATATTGGAATAATTAAAGTTCCGGGTACGCTCAGCTAAGGTATCCCCCTGATCATTGATGACAAATGTGCTGATACTTGAATAATCCGCAGTCATTCCGTCCGAACGATCATGGATGGAATCCAAGGGAGTTCCATAATTAACAAATATATCAGCTTGCCGCCCGTCTCCCTTAAATGAGCTGATTAACAATGGCATCCCCAACTCGGGACCGGATGCCGTTTGAGCCCTTTGATAAGAATATGATGCTTTTATGATATCACTTGGATCAGGTCGTACTTGGATCTCGTGATCCGCATTGCGCGTGTCGCAAGACTCTACAATTCTATCTCTCCAAACCTCGTACACTACACCATTAATCCTGGCCCGCATCGGAAAACCGCCGGTAGTGGCCACTGCAAAGCTCTCTCTACCGCTCTGGGTGCGTAGGATTTCGACTACATTAAGGAGGCTTTCATGTAGGTTACCGGTGTCAATTATTTTCTCATTCACGTGCAGCCCATTCTTATCGCCTGCAAAGCGTATTTGAGCTGAAACATTGGCGGTTAAAAAAAATGCGAGCAGTACTGCGGTTAAAGCATATGTGAATGTCCTACTTCTCATCATAAATACACGGCAATCCAATCACAGCTGAAGCAAACTGGCAGGTTCGACCTCAGACGGGTTGATGTCTATTATTCCGCTTGGTGAGTCCACACTAACAGCAACGGATTTTTTTCATTTACCTGAGCTGATTCTCCGCCAGGGGGCCAGTCGATTGCTGTATTTCGGTACGTGTCCGTCCCGCCCTTTGTTTCGCGAACTCTATCCGGATCAGGAACTCATCTGAAGTTACCACTATCTCCCGCACCCATCACTTGAAAAGAGATATAGGCTATCACCGATTAGGGAAAGGGATTCGAATTTAAATCCATCACCATTCCCGTCAAATGGGATATTCCCTACAAGATGAGGGTATTCCTAGCGGCAACCCCACTCACTTGCTACACGACAACCCCCATCGTTGCAAAAACAGGTCCTGTATCCGCTCGGACTGCTCACCCGTCTCGTTGTCACTAACACCCAAGGTTAGCTTGTATAGTCCTGTTTTCTGGTCACTAACATCAAGTATCTGGTACAGAGATTCCTCCGGCCCTGAACCATCGCCCCTGTAACTAACGGATACCTGCTCCCTGCCCCTGTCTCTGTTCCGTCTGAACAAACGGCGAATCCAACGATCAGTATTCTTGGGCTCCAGTGTGATTTCTACATCATAGTCCGTTCTACCCCGAGCCCCCGGGACTAACCCATAGACTTCGAAATATAGATAGATCGGCCAATCGGTTGAGTATACATTCCGTGCCGCAGGCGAAATTGAGAAGCCTTTACGGACAATTTCATTTGTGCTCGGAGGAACACCAATTTCCGTCTGTTCAACCGAATACGCAAGCATAATGTCACTTAATCTAATACCAGCCTGATCATAATCAGGCACCTTAATCTCACGCTGCCGAACATCCGTAGTCTGTCCGCCAGCAATCTGAACGACTGTGAGGTCGTGCACATCTGACGACATCCGCATCTGTTGCGTATCAACCCATAGATACTGATCAGGAAATGCCCTCACCTGATGGGTTGAATAGTCGAAGTTCCGCGTACGCTCAACTAGTGTATCTCCCTGATCATTTACGAGAATTGTGCTGATACTCACATTTTCCGCAGTCATTCCTTCCGAACGATCATGGACGGGTTCCAAAGGAATTCCATAATTAACAAACAGATCCGTTTGCTGACCAACTCCCTTAAATGAGCTGATCAACAATGGCGTCCCCATCTGGTGACCGGATGCCTCCTTCCTCCGACGAAACGGTACTGAAATTACGAGGGGCTCTGGACGTATCTGGACTTGGACCTCGTGATCCACATTGCGCGTGTCGCAAGACTCCACAATTCTATCTCTCCAGATCTCGTACACTACACCATTAACGTTTGCCCGCATCGGAAAAGCTCCGGGTGTATACGCTGCAAAGCCCAAGTCACTGACAGACAGGATTTCGACTACATTAAGGAGGCTTTCATGTAGATTTCTGGAATCAACTATCTTCCCATTCACGCTCAACCCCTTCTTATTGCCTGCAAAGCGTATTTGCGCCGAAACGCCCGTAACATAAAAAGCCAGTAGCACCGCGATAATTGCATGCGCTGTCACGCATTTTCTCATGGTACACGGTAGTCTTAATTTAGAAGAAGTGTACTTGCAGATTCGACTTCAGACGGGCTGATGCTTGAATCGACCACGAGTGAATCCCGCTTCGCGACCGCAGACTTATCCCCCAAACTGGAGCTAATCCGCCGGTGAGCTAGACCTTTCGCGACCTCGATACTTCTCCG
The DNA here is from genome assembly GCA_028875125.1 of Bacteroidota bacterium. Classification (GTDB taxonomy): domain Bacteria; phylum Bacteroidota; class Rhodothermia; order Rhodothermales; family Bin80; genus Bin80. Next base: position 7,665 of record JAPPGC010000031.1, read on the forward strand.
TCCTGACCTTTGTTTCGCGAACTCTATCGGGATCAGGAACTCATCTGAAGTTACCACCATCTCCTGCACCCATTACTTGAAAATAGGTATAGGCTATGTCCGAGTAGGGAGAGGGATACGAAATCACATCCACCACCTTTCACGTCAGATGCAAAATACCCAAATGATGAGGACATCCCAACCAGCTACGCCAGTCACTCGATACACGACAACCCCCACCTCTGCAAAAACACATCCTGCACCCGCTCAGACTCCTCACCCGTCTCGTTGTCCCGAACGGACAAGGTTAGCGTGTATGGTCCTGGTTTCTGGCCACTAACATCAAGAATCTGGTATAGAGCTTCCTCCGGCTCTGGACCATTACCGCTGTAGCTTACGGATACTCCCTCCTTGTCCCTTTTCCGTTTGAACAAACGCCGAATCCTACGGCCAGTATTCTTGGGCTCCAGTGTGATTTCCACATCGTAATCCGTTCTCCCCCGAGCATTCAGAGCTAAGCCATAAACCTCGAAATACAGATAGATCGGCCAATCAGTTGAGTATACATCCCGTGGCGCAGGCAATATTGAAAAGCCTTTACGGACAATTTCATTCGCACTCGAGGGAATATCATATTCCGTCTGTTCAACCGAATAAGCAAGCATAATGTCACTTAACCTGAGGCCTGCCTGATCATAATCTGGCACCTTAATCTCCCGAAGCCGAACAACCGTAGTCTGTCCGTCAGCTACCTGAACGACCGTGAGGTCACGTGCGTCTGACGACACTTTCATCTGTTGCGTATCAACCCATAGATACTTATCGGGAAATGCCCTTAACTGATTGGTTGAATAATCAAAGTTCCGGGAATGCTCAACTAAGGCATCTCCCTGATCATTGATGAGAAATATGCTGATATTCGAATGATCCGCGGTCATTCCGTCCGAGCGACCATAGATGGGTTCCAAAGGAATTCCATAATTGACGAACAGATCCGTTTGCTGCCCGTCTCCCTTAAATGAGTTTACCAAAAATGGCGTCTCGATATGGTGACCGGATGTCTTCTTTCTCCGGCGTAAAGGTCCTGCTGATAGAGATGAGTCTGTTCGTATCTGGACCTCGTGATCCGCGCTGCTAATTTCGCAAGACTCTATAATTCTATCTCTCCAAATTTCATACGTTGCACCATTGATTTTGGCCCGCAATGGAAAAGCTCCGTCCGAATTCACACTGAATTCAAAGTTACCGCCGGTGGTGTTCAGGGTTTCGACTACACTTAACAGGCTTTCATGAAGGTTACCGGTGTCAATTATCTTCCCATTCACGCTCAGCCCATCCTTATTACCCGCAAAGCGTATTTGCGCTGCAACGTCGGCCGTCGCATAACAAGCGAGTAGCGCCGCGAATATTGCGTGCATTGTCACACATTTGCTCATGGTACACGATAGCCTTGATTTTGAAGAAGTGTACTTGCAGATTCGGCTCCAGACGGGTTTATGCTTATATCGCCTGCGAATGAATCCAGCCTTACAACCGCAGACTTGCCCGACTAAACGGGGCTGATCCGACGGCGGACTAGTTCGCCATATTTCGATACGTCCCCTTCCTGACCTTGTTTCACGAATTCCCCGCGAACCCGAAATCATGTATTACAACCATCAGGAGCCAAAAAAACGCGATTACCAGACTGTTTAGCCGCTGAATCCGCGCATCGCTTCTCCATAAGTTGATCTGTACATTCTGGTATAGTAGGGCTCTCCGTGACTAGGAAGAGCTAGTGAGGCGCTATGTT
>JAPPGC010000032.1 GCA_028875125.1 Bacteroidota bacterium
GCACCCCTGGTAACATCAATCTGATTACCCTGGCAATTTGATCTGAATATACAGCCTTTGCGGCAAAGCCGTCCGTGCAAGGGACAAAGGACTTGGTATACCTGCTAACCTCTCGGCCAACTGCACCAAAATCAATCAGGGATTGTATTCCCGAATCCCCGCGCGTGCCAGGAGTAACTCCACATGCTTCGTATGGTGCGCCGCGTCAAACAGTTCCTCCACTTCTCCTGGGGAGAGATGCGCCATTATCGCATCCGACGACATCACTAACGGCTGGAACCTCTGATCGTTTTGCCAACTCTGCATGGCTAAAGGTTGGACCAGATCGTATGCTTCCTCACGCGTCAATCCGCAATCTATCAACCTAAGCATAAGCCGTTGACTGTTGTACAGACCATGCGTCGCATCTAAATTCTTCCGCATACGCTCCGCATCCACAACAAGGTTTCGCAAAATCCGTGTTAACCTAACTAATGCGTAGTGCAGTACCGTCGTTGCATCGGGCAGGATGACACGCTCAACGCTGGAATGAGATATATCCCTTTCATGCCATAGTGCCACATTTTCCATGGCTGCGACCATATAGCCACGAAGTAGCCGCGCGCATCCGGTGATATTCTCACTACCTATGGGATTGCGTTTATGAGGCATGGCGCTGGATCCTTTCTGACCCTTGCCGAAGGCCTCCTCGACCTCACGGACTTCGCTGCGCTGCAGGTGGCGTATCTCTACGGCCATCTTCTCGAGGCTGGCCCCGATGAGCGCCAGCGTATTCACATGATGGGCATGACGGTCCCGCTGGATGACCTGCGTGGCAATCGGCTCCGGCTCAAGCCCGAGAATTTCGCACGTTATTCGCTCGACTTCCGGCGGAGTATGTGCAAAAGTCCCAACCGCACCAGACAACTTTCCGGTTCGCATACCTTCAACCGAAGCCTTGAATCGCTCCAGGTTGCGTTTCATTTCCGCATAATAAAGCGCAAGCTTCAGTCCGAAGGTGGTCGGTTCCGCATGCACACCATGCGTCCTACCCATCATAATCGTATATCGGTGTTCCAACGCCCGGTCATGTAAGACCTCCAGTAAGGCCCTGATGGCTTCCTCTATAAGTCTATTAGCTTCCAGAAGACGCACCGACCAAGCTGTATCCACTATATCCGATGAAGTCAGACCATAGTGGACCCACTTCTTTTCTGGTCCAAGTCCTTCGCTGACCGCACGCGTGAAAGCAACTACATCATGTCGAGTGGATTGCTCAATTTCGTGAATACGATGCAAGTCAAAAGATGCATTTTTTCGGAGTTTTTTGACATCCTCATGGGGGATAATCCCAACCCTGGACCAGGCTTCACAGGCTGCCAACTCTACTTCAAGCCACACCTCAAACTGGTGCTGTTCACTCCAGAGCGTGCGCATGGCTGGATGAGTGTAGCGATTTATCATACTGACTTCATGAATGTAAAAACAATGGGTGTGGCACGTGGCCCGAAACAAATCTTACAGCGAGTCTCGTTTATCTCGGAGGCTTTTATACAACAGCTTTCGAGCTCGAAAAATGTGGGCCTTTACCGTGCCAAGCGGGAGATCCAATTCTTCGGCGATCTCTATATAGGATTTTTCCTCCTGATGCCGCATTACAATCACACGGTTATACTTGGGCGGAAGTGCATCAATCGCCTCCTGGATAATATTGGCGCGTTGCCTGTCTTCAATCTTGCGATCTGGACGGTAAGTGGTATCAGATACTTCCTGACGAACCTCACCATCCTTTGTTGACGTGGGTTTATCCAGCGAAGTGGTAGCCAATCTTCGCTTGCGCTTGTAGTCAATCGCGTGATTTGATGCAATCTTATACAGCCAAGTCGAAAATGCATAATTGGCTGAATAGGTATGGAGCGCCCTGAATGCTTTGATGAAAGCCTCGCGTACGAGATCCTCAATCCCCTCAACACTGCCGATGGTACGCCTGATATGCAGATGTAGCCCTTTTTGATATTTTTGTACAAGGTCCGAATACGCGCGTTGATCCCCTTCAAGCGCGCGAGTGACCAGTATGTGATCTCGCTGACTGGATACTGACCCTCGGGACACCTTCTGATCTTCAGGCATACAGTCTACCGTTCATCAATCACATGCAACTCAGTTTTTATTTTTCTGGCGATACAGGTAGTTGCCGAGACTCTTTGTATGTGCTGAGAACAATACTGGTTGTCGTGCCCGTCACACCCGGCCAGGCTTGAATGCCGGCAAGCAAACGCTCCAATTCCGTTGTGTTTTGTGTTCTGACCTTTAGAATGTGTGAACCCTCTCCCGTGATTGAATGGGCTTCCAGTATCTCGTCACAACTACATATATGCCCGATCAAAGACTGATAGCTCTCTGAAGTATTCACAGAGACCCGAATGAAGGCTGTAATATCAAACCCCAAGGTCTTGGCGTCCACCGTTGCATGATAGCCGGTAAGAAATCCATTTTCCCGCAGTTTGCGCATACGATCACTGACGCTGGCCGCACTTAGCCCAACGCGCGCTGCAATGTCAATGCGCTTTATCCTTCCTGCAGATTGCAGAAGGTTTAGAATTCGGGCATCAATTTCGTCAAGTTTCCTGCTCACCGATCAATTGTGCACCATGGCAATTATTCTAAGCGGACCACCACTTCCTCCATAGATCTTCATGGGTAAAGCCACGACTGTAAATCCGTTGGCTGGTAGCGCTTCCAGGTTTGCTACATTTTCAAACACTGGAATATTATCTGCAAAAAGCTCCTGATGGCTAACATAGTCGTTAGACTGACCATAGTCAATACTGGCAGTATCAATCCCAACCGCACGAATACTACGCGCATCGCGCAACCACCTTGCGGTCTCTGGAGCAAGCCCGGGGAAATGTAGCTGACTTACCCCTTCTGCACCCCGTAAATCAGTGCCCAGATACTGATCCCGATTCGGCCAATACCGACCAAACCCCGTCCGTAACAACACAATGGCATCCTCTGGTATTTGTCCATTTACTGCTTCCCATTCCTGCAGATCAGACACACTAATTTGGTAATCTCGGTTATCGGCCACTTTGTCACTCACATCCACAATAATACCGTGCCCAATTAGCCGGTCCAATGGGATTTCATGATTCGCCCACTTGCCCTCGGCGAAATGAATGGGAGCGTCCAAATGCGTTCCGCCATGTTCAGAGGACTCGAACGAGTTTGACTCATAGTAGTATCCCGCTTCCTGCCATCCCTTGGCGTCTTCGTGTAGTTGGAACCCTTCCGCGGTAGGCCAATAGATGGTTGTTGTATCAAAGCTGTGTGTAAGGTCAATCAGTGTATCCTGGCTGTCCAGTGGCACGGAATCCTGACAGGACACTATCAGGAACATGCTCATGAAACCAAATATTGCAACAGTTCTCATATTTTTATGCAACAAGCCTCAACAATCATGACAACTAGCAACTAAATTCAACTTGTTTTGCTCCATTCCGGGCCCATAGCTCAGTCGGTTAGAGCAGCGGACTCATAATCCGTCGGTCGGGGGTTCAAGTCCCTCTGGGCCCACAATTTACGAGAATCCGAGGAGTAACCCTCCCTGGTACACCAGTAGAGAAGCCAGATAGGCCAGCACCGTCATGTACAGCCACATGACCATTGGCCAGCGCCAGGTGTTTGTTTCCCGGCGCGCGATCGCCAGTGTACTCATGCATTGGAGCGCAAATACGAAGAATACGAGCAGACTCAGCGCAACAAGCGGTGTAAAAACCGGCCGACCGTCCGGGTATTGGTCCGCTTTCAGGGCATCACGCAGAGCTACTCCTCCCTCAGCGTCTCCAACGCTGTAAATGATGCCCAGAGTAGACACAATGACCTCACGTGCAGCAAAAGCACTCACAAGACCAGCACTGATCTTCCAGTCAAAACCCAGTGGTTGCATGACAGGCTCAAGTATGCGTCCGAGATGTCCTATGGCACTTTCCCTGATCTGAGTAGACTGTCGAATAATGTTTGCACTGTCAAGAGCTGCAGTATATCTGGCATCCGCCCTTGCTGTCAAGTCTAGTGCATATACCAATGTAGAGTCTACAAGCGATAACGAGTCAGTTGCAACTGTTAAATCTCTACCCGGAGCCAGTGCCTGCGCAGCAGCATATTCTCTATTCCGTTCCTGAATCGCCAGTTCTTCAATCTGAGTTGCCTCAGGACTTGTGTCCGTACGTGGAAAGCTTGCCAGGAACCATAACGCAATACTGCAGCCCAGAATAATTTTTCCTGCACGAATAGCAAATACCTTGGAGCGCTGATACATGCGCCAGAACAATTGGCGCAATCTCGGGCGCCTGTACGGTGGCAGCTCCATCACAAAGTAACTTGCCGGTCCCTTGAACACCAAACGCTTCAGGATAGCAGCAGCCACAAAAGCCATGATGGTCCCCATCATGTACATGGAAAACATTGCCAAGCCCTGATAGCCGAATACGCCCATAAGCTTACCTGTAGGTAAGAAAGCGGCGATAAAAAGCGTATAGACTGGGAGGCGCGCTGAACAGCTCATAAGCGGTGCCACCATGATCGTAATTAATCGATCACGCTCACTATCTAAAGTTCTGGCAGCCATTATACCGGGAATGGCGCAGGCATAGGAGCTCAGAAGAGGCAGCACGGAGCCTCCGCTAAGCCCCACACGCTTCATCAAACGATCCATAATAAAAGCGCTCCGGGCCATATATCCGCTGTCCTCCATTATGCCCAGGAAGAAAAACAGTAACAGTATTTGCGGCAGGAATACCACAACATTCCCGACTCCGGTGATGATGCCATCTGTGAGAAGATCTGTGACCCAGCCCGCTGGCAACGCTGAACGAACACCTCCGGCCAATGCTGCAACTCCTGCCTCAATCAAATCCATAGCCGGAATGGCCCAGGAAAAAACCGCTTCAAAAACGCACACCAGTATCAGCAAAAAGCAAAGTGGTCCGGCGACTCGGTGCGTGAACACTGCATCAATCCTGTCGCTGAGCGTAGCCGGTCCGCTGACACGGTGCGAAGCCCTTTGAGCAATTGGCCCGATCCAGGCATATCGGCCACTTACTTCCGCATGCCTCCATGCAATCCCCCGCTTCGCAAACTCCTCCTGTAGAGCTTCGATACAGTTCACAAATTCTGGAGCTTCCAACCGCCAGGCATCCAATGCTTCCTCCTCCGCTAGCGCACGCAAAACCTCCATTCTCAAATGCATTGGTTTTACATGCGGTGCCTCTTCAGTCAGTTGCTTGATTAAGGCTGGAATTTTGGCATCTACGGCATCCATTAGCTGCCATCGGTACACCTGTGCAGATTCAGGCGGATTGAGAATACACTTTTTCAATTCATCAATCCCCTCACCCCGCGAGGCCGTAATAGGAACGACAGGCACTCCTAGATCTTTTTCCAGCGCAGATGCATCCACCGCTAACCCATTTTCCTCTGCTACATCCATCATATTCAACGCAACGATCACGGGCAAACCCAGATCAATCACCTGTGTCACCACATACAGGTTGCGCTCAAGGTTGCCAGCGTCTAGCACACATACCACGACATCAGGCTCCGTTTCCAAACGCCCAACAAGGACTTCGTAGGCAATACGCTCGTCTATAGATCGTGGAGTTAGGCTGTATGTGCCTGGCAAATCAACGACCTCGACATGCGGGGCACCTGCGAGTGTGCCTGCCTTGCGCTCAACAGTGACCCCCGGAAAATTGGCCACACGTTGACGCAGCCCGGTCAGCTGATTAAACAGTGTGGTCTTGCCCACATTCGGGTTACCACACAGAGCGACACGCATGGGCGATTGGGAAGTCACGTCAGATCCTGTGGCTTACCCTTCTTGCCTGGATATGCGAATAAGGGCGGCCTCGGATTTTCGGATTGAGAGATGATAATCACGGACCTTTAGATCTATGGGATCGCCGAAAGGTGCCAAACGAACAACCTGGACCTGCGAATCAGGAACCATACCCATCTCCATCAGGCGGTTTATGGCTGCACTGGGTTCAAACCCTAGAATCGTACCCGACTCACCAGGGCGCAAATCCCTTAGTGTCATAATTCTGCGGGTGTAGCAAATATATCGGCAGCCACATCACGCCGTAGACCAATCCGACAACCGGCCAGACGCACGATAAGCTTATCTGAATTCTGAATTACCTCCACTTGGGCTCCTTCACGCAAACCCATATCCCGTAGCCGCTCCTCTGCACAACCGTGCACGGAGCATATCTTAAGTGGACATCCGTCACAAAAAGCCGTCAATGGAGCAGGTACCATAATTCGGAGTCAGAGCAAGCCCTGTGAATATACTTATTTAGACTGAATATAAATAAGGTCAGAGCATATGGTTCCACAAATATGTCAAAATTTATGCAAAAGACTCAAGAAATTGTATTCCGTCACTGTTTTCTTATGAATCGGATCGGGATATACCTGTTGAATGTGAGTTGACAGCCTGTCTGATAGCGGCTTTGACGCCGTACTTGTGGATGCCGAACAGACAGCCGTAGGAAATGGAGATGCTTCCAGTGAGAAGACAAATTGTGGCATGAGCGTGAACCAGGTTTAATGCGCGTATTGAAAAGGATGATTCGGTCTCGGGTAGGGAAGAAATTTGTGTCAACCATCGTGAATTGCAAGCGTAAGCGATTTACGCCGTATCCTTACGGGTTTTAATTACTTTACTAGTATGCGCTTGTCAAAATTCTTCGGTCAAACTCTGCGTGAAGCACCCTCAGAGTCTGATTCCGCATCCAGCCAAATGCTTGTACGTGCTGGATATGTACGACAATTGGCCGCTGGCCTCTATTCCTATCTGCCTCTGGCCCATCGATCCTTACGCAAAATCGAGCAGATCCTGCGCGAAGAAATGGATGCGATCAGCGGGCAGGAAATGTGTATGCCCGTGGTGCATCCTGCCGAAATCTGGCAGGAGTCGGGGCGCTGGTATGAGATTGGGGACGAGATGGGGCGGTTTCAGGATCGTAAGGGACGGGAACTGGTCCTGGCCATGACACATGAAGAGGTCGTGACCACCCTTTGTAAATCAGAGATCCGGTCTTATCGGCAACTCCCGCAAATGGTCTATCATATGCAAACCAAGTTCCGGGATGAACCCCGAGCTAGGGGAGGGCTTATCCGCGTTCGAGAGTTTGTCATGAAGGACTCCTACACGCTGGACAAAGATTTTGATGGACTTCAGTCTCAATACGAAGCCCACTACGATGCCTACCACCGCATCGGTGCCAGGCTTGGTCTGAATCTGGTCGCGGTACAGAGTGATCCTGGAATGATGGGGGGCAAGATCGCCCACGAATTCATGTACGTCACTCCTATTGGCGAAGACTCACTGGCTATTTGTGAAGAAACCGGTTACGCCTCCAACTTGGATGTAGCAAGTTTTCGAAAGATTCCAGAACCTTCTGATCCACCTCAGCCACTTACCCGCGTCCATACGCCTGGACAAGCCACTATCGCCAAAGTGGCTGATTTCTGTGGGGTCACCACACGCCAGACTGGTAAGATGGTCTTCTATATGGGGGATTTTGGAGCAGAGAATCCGCCTAAGCTAATTGCCGCCTGTGTTCGGGGAGATATGGAAATTAACGAACTACAACTGCGGTATGCCGTCAATGCACAGGCCCTGCGCCCTGCGGAGACCGAAGAAATTGCCGCCGCAGGATGCATATCAGGGTACGCCTCACTGCGAGATATTGATCACACCAAGGCGGTCACCGTCGTAGATGACCTTATCCCCGAATCAGGGAATCTGGTAGTCGGAGCCAATGAGCACGACTGGCATTTCACTGGAGCGAACTATGGCCGGGATTTTATCGCCAATATTGTCGCCCCAATTGCACTTGCCTATGATGGTGCACCAGATCCGATTGATGGTAAACCTTTGCGCGTAGTTCGTGGCGTGGAGGTTGGCAATATCTTCCAACTGGGAACCCGGTACAGTGCGAGCATGGGGGCTACCTATACTGACGAAAGCGGAGTGGAGCACCCCATCGTTATGGGATCCTACGGCATAGGAGTCGGACGTGCACTAGCCTGCGTTGCTGAGGAATACAGCGACGATTATGGTATGGATCTACCTATTTCGGTTGCTCCGTATCATGTATTTCTGGTATCTCTGGGCCGCTCTGGAAAAGTAAAGGAGAAAGCCGAAGCGCTTTACTCCGCATTGCTCGCGGCCGGCGTGGAGGTGATTTACGATGATCGAGACGTGAGTCCCGGCGTTAAATTTGCGGATGCTGATCTGCTTGGCATGCCGCTCAGGTGCACGGTCAGTTCCCGCTCACTCAGCCGTGGGGGAGCAGAGTTTGGTCGGAGGCGAAGTAAGGATCTCGCGATCATTCCTCTTCGAGATGCAGTGGAGCAGATTCAGGAGGAAATCATCAGATGTTTCGATAAACTGCACCAGCTACTAGAGCATCTTCCGACCTGGGAATCCCAGCCCAAGTAATTTGTCACTCGACCGGACGCTCAGAATTGTGCACATCTGGGCAAACCATTGCGACCACTTGGATAATTGTCGAATCAAGTCCATGAGGAGAGTTTTCCCTCTATTCATGTTAGGGCTCTGCAGACGGATTTCGTCCTGAGTGCCCTGAAATTCAATGGCATTGGATTCGTTGATCCCCCGTAAGAGCCTCAACTTGATGAGGCATCCATCGCTGTCCCGATCCGCATCTCTTTATCTAATTGAAGCTTGGATGAATTGACCGGAAGCACACGATGTTGGGAAGAGAACGACACCATGCATTCTTCCACTATTCTACAGTACATCCAAAGACTATTTTGACAATCTGCCGCAATTATTTTGACAATTTGCCGATAACATCATCAAGAATATCAATACAAAGAAGTAATCCGGCTACTGACGAATGATTCGCTAAACATCTACCAAAAATGACTACACAACAAATCATCCCCCGACAATCAGAACAGCTTCTTGCTGAGTTAATTCCGCACTCGCCAGTTGTATTAATTCATGGCCCTCGACAATCTGGCAAGACAACCTTGGCAAAACTGATTGGTGACCGACTCGGATATTCCTGGTATAGTAGGACGCTCCATCCCAAGGAAGGGAGAGTTCATGATGCG
>JAPPGC010000053.1 GCA_028875125.1 Bacteroidota bacterium
GAACTCGAGCTAATGTAGCTCAACCAGCCGGGAAAGCCCTACTATAAGATCTAAAGGTAATGAGATCCCGTATACTTTTGATTGTCGGTACAGGATACTCACTGTGAGCCTTATTCCCCGCAAGTGTTTGTCGGATGCTGCCCATGATTCAGGCAATTAGTGAGATTGACCCAGATCAAGCCATCCCTTTTCTCTCTTACATTAGACAGCAGTCGTCCACCCTCCGTGAAGATAGTGCACAACACGACCGGTATGTACCTCATCCTGCCAGAAAATTGCAGATGAGAAAGCATCCCAACCTTATCAAGAAACAACAATTTATCTGGACACAGGAACCATTCGAGACCGGGTCCAGCACGGGAACACACACTGTAATGGAGTCATGACGGGATTCATGCGCATCATTTGCCTAGGATTACTCATACTGCTGTGGAAGCTGCCAGCCCCGGGTGCCTCCCCTGACCTCCCCTTCGCAGGAAAAATCGTTGGAACCATAACGGAACAGGAGACTGGTGAAATCTTGCCGGGAGCCAGTGTGCTCATTGAAGGAACCACAATGGGGGCTGCGGCCGACGTGAACGGTGATTTTCTGATACTGAATGTCTCCCCAGGACTATATCGGCTACGTGTAGAGATGCTCGGCTTTGCAACCATAATAGTCGAAGATGTCGTCGTTCAGAGCGGACTGACGACACGTATAGATGTAGCCCTGAGTGCAGAGGCCATCGAACTAGATGGCGAACTCTTGGTGAGCGCGGAGCGGCCCCTGGTCCAACGGGATGAGACTGCGAGCGTCCATTATCTCGATATTCAGCAGTTGAGAGCACTTCCCGTACGAAGTGCCCGCGAAGGACTCATGCTGCAGACCGGAGTGCTGTTTGATCCCGAACCGATTATTGGTGGACTAGGGGGATCAGGGCGGGGAGAAAGCCGCTATGCCGTACGCGGAGGAGATCAGACGGAGGTATTCTGGTTTCTTGATGGAGCCCGTACAACGGCATTGGTTGAGGGGCGCGCTGATCAGGGGGGATCCTTCACCAACATCAATATGCATGCCGTGCAGGAGATCCAGATTCTGACCGGAGGCTTTGAGGCACAATATGGTGGAGCCCAGTCCGGTATCGTCAATGTAGTGACCCGGGAAGGTGGTTCACAATACAGCGCTTCTTTTGAATACACATATGGTGCCGCAGGACAGCGACATTTTGGAAACTATCTGTATGATCCCGAAACTCAAAAAGAATACCTCGACAATACACTTGAGGACGGTACACTCGATCCCGGTTGGTGGACACCACTTCGCAACAGCCAGGTTTATGACTATCGCGCAATCCCGGACCATCAACTTTACGGGAGCCTCGGGGGACCAATCTTTTCAAGGGACCAAACCAAAGCCAGTTTTTTTGTAGCATCCCAATTCAAACGGGAAGCATACGCTTATCCGCGTCCAAGAGATCATCGGGAACTGGATGATATTCTGGGTAATGTGGTTCTTCAACTGCGTCCCAATATGAAACTCAGAATTGGAGCACTCTATAACCGTGTCGGCCACTCTACACTACAAGAGAACGGGGACTATATACAACAAGTCAAATTCTATCGTGGATGGGGTTCCCTCCTTGATAGCAAGACTACTCATTTCAGTGCCGAATGGACGCACACGCTTTCGCCCCGGTTTTTCTACGACGTACAGATCAGCCGTTTTCGTCTTGACATGCGCGAGAAGCCCAGCGATTTTACCCGTCTGGGTGTCAGCGAAAACCCCACATTGTTTGGATTTCAACGCTACAACGGTTACCCTGATGAGCCCTACGATGCCTGGTCATTTATCATTGATCGAGACCAGGAAGTCGGTGATCTGTCCTTGGAGAGTAGCGCCAACTGGCAATTCAACAAAGCTAATCTCATCAAGGCCGGTATTGAACTGCGTCGCAACACTTTCAGGGAAAATTTTTCCTGGCGGTACTCCTCATTCAGTACGGATCCACAGTACTGGCTCAACCGCGGACTGCATGAAACTTATCATCCCATTGAGTTTGCCGTCTATGTGCAGGACAAGATGGAATTCAACAGCATGATTTTGAATGTGGGCGTTCGGTACGACCTCTTTCATCCAAACGTTGACTGGTTTACCACCCGCGACCTATTCAATCTGAGTGTAGATCCTGACTTTGATCCAGCACTAGATGCCGACCGTGATCAGGTTGATGAGAACGGACGGGTCAAGTACTCCTTTGAGAATGCCCTGAACAAACCTCGCGAACCCGCAAGTGCGTTTCACCGCGTCAGCCCGCGTATCGGCGTATCCTTCCCGATTTCCAGCAAGACCGTCCTGCATTTCAATTATGGGCATTTTTATCAACTGCCACCCCTCGATCGGATGTTCGAGTTTAACTATTTCCGACCCGAGTATATCGTAAGAGGTCAGATGACCGAGGATGATGCTGCGGCTGCAGAGGGTCGTGAACCCCGTCACATTCCCTCTCTGGACGGCGATCCCGAGCGTGTGGTTACACTGTCTCTTGATACCCTCAAGCCCGAGAAAACAGTCCTTTTCGAGGTTGGAATCGTGCACAACTTCGGTGATTTTATAGTACTCGATATGACCGGGTTCAATAAGGACGTCTTCGATCAGACCATGCCGCGTCAAGGTATTTTCGACCGCCGTGTTTACATGTACGACCCATTTCGCGGAGACATTACACCGAACGTCTTTTATGTTTCGAGTTTCTCAGGTGATTATGGTGATTCACGTGGCTTCGAGATCACCGCACGCACGGCCCATAGTCACTGGTATGCGCTCAATGCAAACTATAGCTTCTCGAAAGTAACACAGGGACGCGCTACACCGGGCACTATCCGTTATGATGAAGAAGGCGTGCCGGAATATGTCTATGACATTGATGTATCCAAGCGCTTACCTACGGAAACCACTTTCAGTCGACCCCATATTCTGAGAACGAACCTTTATGTACGCTACCCCGAAACAACCAAACAGTCGTTCCTAAGCACCCTCCTGGAAGGGACAGGCCTGAGCGCACTGTTTAGTTTTGTGAGTGGTCGAACCTTCACTTATGTGGGCCCAGATGATCCTCCGGATACACGGGATAATCATCGTCTGCCACCCATAAAGACCCTTGACGTTCGGCTGGAGAAAAGCTTTCGCATTGCTGGCAGCCACACCCTCGCTGCCTATGTCAACGTCACAAATGTGCTCAACACCCGGAACCTGCGTTCCTTTGGCGATGCCATTTTTGATGCGGATGCAGTGAAGAATTATGTGGAAGACGGCGAGATCTCGCAGGAAGATGGTGCGGGCTATGATATCAGCTGGCAGACCTATTTCGCCCCAAGACAATTCTACTTCGGCCTGCGCTACAATCTGCGATGACTTGATCGCCTGAACAACTAAATGATCTGCAGCACCATGCAGCATAGATTTTTTTGTGTTCTGATTCTATTAACCCTGGCGGGACTGGTGCAGGCCCAGGTGCGCACAGCGGAATTCGAAATTCACGATCGAGGAGATTTATGGGATACGGTAAAGGATGACGGCACGGTCGGCGCGCCCAATCCCACTAATCTGTTTGAATTTTTTCCCAGTATGGACTGGCCAGGTGGGCCCACCACGCTCTTGAGTAAGGATGAGCAGCGATCCTATAATTATGCGGGTGGTACCTGGATCGGCGGCCGCCGCGCCGATGGCAGTCTCTTCTTTGTCGAAAACGGTCCATTTGCCTTCCGTGATCAAGGGACGTACGAGGAGATGACCAAGACGAACAATTTCGTCGAACAACCCGACTACAATCCCCGACTGGCCGAACAAACGATCACGGCAGCCTGGATTACTTCCGAAAATATACGCGTGGAGCGGACCAGTCGAGCCTGGAGCTTTCCAAATCTGAAGGACTTCATCATAATTCAGTACACCCTCACCAATCAAACAGGCTCAACACTCAGCGATGTGTATATCGGATTCCCGTATCTGTTGCGCCCCAGCTATCAGGATATTCTGGCACACAATGGCTGGGGAGAAGATTTCAACCGAGCTGATGAGCTTACCGGGTACGACGAAGCACGCCGACTCATGTATGCCTGGGATGACACACCAAATTTCGATCTGCCAACCGATGTGGGAAACTTTGTACTCTCCCGTGGTGAGTTGCGTACGACAGGATACGCCGGTGTGGGCCTACTGAGCGCTCCTGCAGGCGCTTCCGGTGAAGCGCAGCCCGCCCATGTATTGAGCGCACAACTACTCAATAATGAAAATCAGCTGACCCTGACTTCGACTACGGCAGATAATCTATATGCCGTCCTGTCCGGTGCTGACCGTTCGCTACAGGCACCCGCCGATCAACGGTTGGTACCGTTCATGTTAATGTCATGCGGTCCATACACAATGGAGGCCGGATCAAGTGTTACCCTCGCAATTGTACAGGCGGTCAACGGAATCTCTATTGCTAAGGCTCTGGAGGGACTAGATGCTCAGGCGTCTTTGCCAGCCGGGCTCGACTCACTGCAGAAAACTGTCGATCGGGCTCAGGCACTCTTCAACCGGAACTACGAAGTGGCCTCGGTCCCACCGCCATCACCAGACATCCAGATTCTGCCTCTACCGACCTCCCAGTCTATTTCGCTGACTTGGCCTCCTCTGGACCAGACATGGGTGGACCCCATTACTGGCCAGGCCAGCTTTAAGGAATACCATATTGTCCGGAGCGAGCGGGCTTTTACCGGGCCGTATAGACGTGTCGCTCGAGTACGACCAAACAGTTCGCTGGACCGCCGACGATACTGGGACGGTGATCTCGGAAGATGGCGATACATTGATAACCGGGTGGATCTGGGGGTGAGTTATTTCTACAGCGTTATTTCGATTGATGAAGACGGTAATCAAAGTTGGTACACTAACCGAAACGAGGAGGCTGTGACGGTAGCGAGTCTGCCGGCAGCTGATGCTTTGAATGTTACGGTATTCCCCAATCCGTTCCGTCTCGTTTCCGGCTTTCCAACTACAGGCGAAGAATCTACGATTGTCTGGACGAATCTTCCGGCGCGAGCGACTATACATATTTATACTTCAAGTGGGGAGCTCTTCAAGGTCATTGAGCACGATAATCCCAATACCGGACAGGCCGTTTGGGACCAACTCTCTGATTCACGTCAGCAGGTAGCTCCGGGGATATATTTCTGGACAGTGCAGTCGGAAGTGGGCGCGGCTAAGGGAACGTTGCTTATCATCAAATAAGGCTCTGCCGGGTTCATGACATTTGATCGCTGCTACACATTCCGAACAAAAGCCCGCAATCAAGGGCATGTGACTACGGGGTGCGTGTACAGTAAAGGCGCGATACTCCTGCTTCTGGCTCTGCTACTGACGATATTCCCAGTCCAGGCACAATCCGACTACGGATTTGATTTTGAGAAAACGGGATCCGCTGGATTCCAAGCGTTGAAGATCGGGATCGGTGCCAGAGAGAGTGCCCTTGGTGAAGCTGCCAGCAGCCTCACCAACGATGCTAACGCCGTTTTCTGGAATGTTGGCGCACTACCACTAGTCTCAGGACCTACCGTGTATCTGACCCACAATGAATGGCTCGTCAACAGCCGCGTGGATGCCTTGGTGGCGGCTGTCCCGGTCAATAGCTATACGTTTGGACTTAGTGTGATGAATTTTGGTATTGAGAGCTATGAAGAGACCACTGCCACCGATCCAGAGGGCACAGGACGCCAGGTCAGTGCGGGCGATCTTATGGTTGGACTGGCGGCTGCCAAGCGTTTCACCGACCGATTAACCATTGGTCTACAGGTCAAGTACGTACGGGAGCAATTGGATCAAGACGTATTCAGTAATGTCCTGTTCGATGTCGGCACGCTATACTACACGGGATTCCGGCAATTGCGTCTCGCGTTTACGATACAACACTTCGGGGCCTCCGTCAATGCACTCCAGGAATCCTTCCGCATGCCGCTGCTCTTCCGAATGAGCGTAGCAGATGATCTGGTTGATATGCGGGCGTTCCGGCTTTCCACATCCTTTGAACTGGTGCATCCGACTGATAATAATGAGTGGGTGAACTGGGGTATTGAATCTGTATTTCTGGATTTGCTCTCGTTGCGGGCTGGATACCGTTTCCAAGTGGACGAGGGAGATTTTTCTCTCGGAGCGGGGTTGGCATTGCAACAGATTCCCCTTTTCCGCCTGAACCTTGACTACGCCTATGTACCCTTTGGAGAGCTGTTGGGAGTCACCCACCGAATCACATTGGGACTCTCTCGCCGATGAGGGGATTGGTCTTGCAATTTACTCTTTGGACCTTGTGCCTGATGTGCACGAAGTCCACTATGGCCCAATTTGACCGGGACTGGAAAATCTTTGTTGTCCCTTTCTCGCACACTGATGTGGGATTCACAGCTCCGGTCCCGGATGTAATTGAACAACACCGAAAATATCTGGATGATGTGGTCACCTACATCGACAGGACGCAGTCCTATCCTGTTGAGAGCCGATTCAAGTGGACCATAGAAGTGACTTGGGTGCTGGAGGACTATCTAAGAAACCGCTCACCGGAAGAGATTGAAGCCCTGATGGACCATGTACGAGCCGGACGGATTGAGATCGCGGCAATGCACTTCAGTCTTCAGACCGACCTGGCCGGCCCGGAAGAATTGGTGCGCTCCCTCTACTTCGCACAAGCTCTTAGGGAAGACTACAATGTGCCCATCCAGACAGCCATAACTAATGACACGCCGGGTTTCACATGGTCATTGGCGCAGCTGTTGGACAAAAGCAATATCCCGTATGCGTCACTGGCAATGAATTCATTCTTGTCGGACTTTTACTCGACGACAACATTGCCGAACCTATTTCGCTGGGAAAGCCAAAACGGTGATCAGACATTACTCTGGCGCTCACTACATCCCCAATGGGCTTATCTCGAAGGTGCCATTTGGGGTTTCTACAGCTCTTATACAGCTATGGAAAGGCGTATTACAGCACAACTGGACAAACTGGCTGCAGACGGCTATCTGTATGACGTTGTATTAATCAATGCCGCAACTGGCGACAATGGCGCACCGAACCTGAAAATCTCCGAAAATGCCCGGATGTGGAACGAAGAGCATTCTACTTCCACGATCCATGTAGCCACCTTCTCGGAATTTTTTGACTACGTCGAGCAAAACTTGGCAAGTGAGATCCCGGTCTTCAGAGGCGATGCCCCCAATTGGTGGAGCTGGAGTTTTGCAGCCTCTTCCACAGAAGGTTTTCTTGAATCTCGCGCTACGCAAACCATATTACCTGTGGCAGAAACCTTCGCCTCGATTGCAAACAGTATTGTGCCAGGTTACAGCTATCCGGCTGACGAATTGCGCCGAGCCTATATCAATAATCTCCTGTTTGAGGATCACAACCTCGGAGCTCTGGATCCTGCCGGTAACGCCCCCTTCTGGGATCGCAAAATGGCCTGGATCAACGCAGCCAGACATGCAGGCGAAACTATTCTGGATGAAGCACTGGATGCCTGGAGCAGAATCATCACAACCGACAGCGATGCTGCTATTGTTGTGTTCAACCCCTTGCCATGGGAACGGTCTGAAGTTGTACGCCTGCCATTGGATGACCCACATGTGGCAGCATTGCCAGATTTTCGGGTACTTGATAGTGAAACAGGGGCCGTCCAACCTTCACAAATTCTTCCCTCGACAAACGAGATTGCTTTTCGGGCAGATGGTGTGCCTCCACTGGGCTACAAGCTGTTTTATCTGAATGCACGTACAGAAACCAGGCCGCCACCTCGAGCACTGAGCAGTCCTACTCTGGAGAATGACGCCTATCGCCTAGAGGTTGACTTGGCTACAGGAGGGATCAAAAATATCCAGGAGAAAATGACTGGCCGGGAATTAACGCGCGGAGATGCCCGTTTCAATCAATACGTCTTTAATGGCACTGCGCCGTCAGGCCTTCAGGTAGTGGCAAGCGATAGCGGAGCTGTACTGCAGCGGCTGGTCCTCCAGGGGATGGCTCCAGGGGCGAATACCTACGAAACCGAAATCATACTCCCCGCCGGACAACGGCGTATTGATTTCAGGAACAGGTACGACAAACGACCTGCCACCAATTTTGAGGGCGTAGACTTTTTCTTCAACTTTGGGTTGCAGGAAGCCTCCCTGCGGTACGAGATCCCTTTCGGGCATGTCCCGGTTTTCGAGGATGAGTTAAGTGGTTTCCGAACCAACCATTACGCCATGCAACGTTGGGCAATCGTTACAGGTGAAGGAACCAGTGCCATTCTCGCCACCGATGGTCCAGCCATTCACGCCTATCCTGCTGGACGGTTTGACGGCAATGTACGACTGCTAACCTCTTTCAACACCGGTGGCACAGCCTATCGAGCCGGAGTGGGACCACTGGAAGCCGGCTTCTCACTTACGTCACATGAGGGAGAAGCTGACCCCGTAGGCGCTACCATATTTGCCTATAACTTCAACACACCGCTCTATGCGCGCATATTGCCCCCACGGCAGAGGGGTATAACGTCAGCACCCAGTTACACCTTCATATCGGTGGAAAATTCAACGCTTCAACTCTCTACCTTGAAGCGATCTAGAAGGGGTGATGGATTAATTGTGCGTCTATTCAACCCTTCCGCGGAGGCTGTGGAAGCGACGCTACTGCTTGGTCCTGAGATACGGAGGGCAGCCTGGACTACCTTGTTGGAATCGCCAATCGACCACGTGCCTGTTAATGATCAGAAAATAGCCGTGCCTTTTGAACCATACGAAGTGAGGACGATTTGGCTGGATCTCGTTACGCCGACGCATGTGCATGCAGCACCGCCAGTCAACGAAATTCTCCACCTGCAACAAAATTATCCGAACCCGTTCAGCCGTCATACGATCATTCGATATAACCTCCACCAGCATGCCGAGGTGAAACTCAACGTCTACGATGTGCTCGGACGTAGGGTAAATGAACTGGAGGTGGCTGACCAACCCCCTGGACAGTATAGCCACTCATGGACAGGCATGAATCAACTGGGTTTGCCACTCGCCAGTGGAATTTATTTTCGGAATGATAAGTTATGGGCTTGACTTTTAAGATTTTATGCCTTATACTGTATT
>JAPPGC010000037.1 GCA_028875125.1 Bacteroidota bacterium
AATCCGATCTTGATGGAACTCAAAATCCTGTCAAGTTTTCCTTATAATTCCCAAAATTTATGGGCTTCAACACGCGCAACTCGGCTTCGCAGCTCGCTGCTACGCCTCGTTGCGCGACCTCCTCCGACTTAAATTCTAATTGTCGTCGACTTAAATTCTAATTGTCGTTCAACATTCAAATGTGAGCGCATAAAAAAGTACGGTGGTTCGACCCAAAAAATCAGGTCAACGGCAGCAGCGTAATCGGACTGCAATCGTCAGAATGCTGGTATGAGGCTGGTTGCGCCCCGGTATGAATGCGTAGCCGGATCCTGCAGCAGCTTTCATGATCAATAGCCTCAACGAGAAGTGTATTGAAGGGACACCGCGACCGCTAAATTCCGGGGCGGATTCTTGAGCATTGTCCGGCTGATTTAAACGACCATTCGTCGACATGGTCAACAGGCCCAAACTATGCTCCGATGCCTCGCGACGGAATACCGAGGAATACACCATATCCTTACTGCACGAAATCAGCGACGGATGCAACGCCTTGGCCTCCTGTCAACGAATCCACGATCACTGACGAATCCGTCCCCACCTGCACCAATTTGGTAGAGAAGAATGCACGGATGCTGATCCCCCAAAACGCTGACCTATAGTCAATGTCTGCGCAGCCGACACAGAAAGGGTACGGCCGGAGTTTGAATATGTCGGCCCGACTAACCTAGACGGCCATCGACTACATGGACAGCAGATTGGCAAGCAGCCGATACGCGCCAGCAACCGAATAGGGTACCTGTCGGTGTAACGCCAGGGCACAGTAGGTATAGTGTCCCTGTCCGTAATCTGCGACAAGGAACGCCCCCTGCTGGGGTGCCTGACCGGTATCATTCATTTCAATCAGCGGTGTATAGGCATCATCCCACTCCGTGAAGAATTTCGATCCGCGCTGCTCAACCCAGCCATCAAAATCCGCCTCGGTGATCGGGTTAGGCCCCGCAAGCACCGGGTGGTCGGGCGCAAGAATGGTCACAAGGGCATCTTCCTCGGAAACCTCCTCGGCCCCTCTGGGCAGTTGGGCGGATACGGGCGCCATCTGGTCCGGGACAAACTCCTGCGTCTGGTAGAGGACAATCAAATTGCCTCCGGCGTGCGCATATTCCATCAGCCGACGGTTGTTGGTCAGCAGGTCTTGACGTACAGCATACGCGCGTGTGCCGATCACAATCGCATCAAATTCGCTTAAGGTGCCACTGGCAAGGTCAGCTTCTTGCAGTAGCGTTACGGAGGCGCCCAACTGCTGGATGGCTGAAGGGACTTCATCTCCGACGCCCATAACATAGCCGACATTCAAGTCCGGGGAAATGTCAACTTGAAGTCCAGTGACCTGTGTGGTGGCCTCGCGAAACAAATACCGCGTTTCCATATGGCTGTGCCGGATTACCTGGTAGCCCTCGGATATGGTGGCGTCTCCCACACGCGCTACAGCCCGTACATCATAAACGTGACCAGCTTCAAGGTCCGGCACGTGGACCTCGAAGGCGAA
Source organism: Bacteroidota bacterium (assembly GCA_028875125.1). Lineage (GTDB taxonomy): Bacteria > Bacteroidota > Rhodothermia > Rhodothermales > Bin80 > Bin80. The sequence goes on from JAPPGC010000037.1 coordinate 1,529, forward strand.
GAGCTGACGTTCTCCGGCCTGCGCGAATGTCAGCTCATGACTGGAAGGACTGGACGTCCAGCCTTCGGGCAACTGGAGGTCCAGAGAACCGACAGTACCGCCCGGGACGTTGTTTATGATCTCAGAGGAGACGGTAAACTGACTGCCTGAGGCCTGCGGAATTACGATTCGCTGGGCTGGCGACACATTGACCACTAACGCAGGCATCACCTGCAGCTTTCGCATTACGTGTCCGTATGGCAGATTCGCCTCACGAGTTTGGACATCGCGCATAAGATGAATAGGTACCCCCATGACATTTAAGCTGGCCGCTACCTGCAAGCCTGCAGGTCGAGCCGGCTGGTGCTTCCAACGCGGGTCGTGCCACTGGTAATGATTCTCCTTCACACTGTTTCGAAAAAAATAGGGCCGTGCATAGGCGGCATCACTGGGCACCGTAGCCGCAAATACTACTTGGTGGTACGGCGCTGTCTGCATCACCTCACTGCTGATCTGCCAATCTTCCTGTGATAGCCCGGTCGGATCATTGAGGGTCACCGTAATGGCATCAGCGGCAATGTCGGCCGGGATATAGAGTCGCGCGTCAATTTCGAAGGACTGCCCTCGTACGACAGGTCCCATGGTAGAGGGAGCCTGCCAAAAGCTTGAAACCGGCGGTGTACCTGTCGGCTGCGCGGTGGCTGTGAAAGCTAGGCCAACGGCCGTGGCAATCGCGTGCTGAAACTGCTCCTCCTTGATCTTCAGAATGAAGGCTGATTCGGATTCTTCCGGCACCAACTCTAGGAGCTCACGTGTCTTGGCCAGACCGGCTGTCAGATCGCCGACCACGGCATCAGGGTGGCCCGGGCGGGCGGCCATGAGGGCATCGTGGACATGTGTAGCAATTTCATTGAGCAGAGTCCCCCCGCCTTCTGGAGGCGCTTCACCGGTCAATTCAAACAACCCGGCCAGCGTCACATTAAGACCGTCAAAGAAGCTAGATTCCGCCGCCTCCGCTCCCGGTCCCGACAGGCGCTCATAGTAGTATGGCACTGGGCCAAGAGTGGTACGCGTTCGGCCGCTGGTCTGCGAACGCTGCTGACTTAGCCCATACATGCCAAAATTATAGTAGGAATCACCCAGCCAGGGACTGTGCTTACCGGCATCGAAGTTCATATTCCAGGTCTCATTTTCCCGCACACCGCCACGGTACAACTTGTGCACTTTCCACGGCCGCAATCCCTCTTCGGTAATCTGCTCGGGAAACTGTTCAGGGTCCGCCGCCGCCGCTACGGCATCAGGCGTTATCTGGCCAACAGCCACATGGTTGCCGTGCCCATCCCGTGGTGATCCGTGAAACCTGGAAATTACCACTACGGGCCGATCCATGCGAATGACCCGAACCATGTCGGAAAGTACCCGCTCCACATTCCAGCTCTTGAGAGATTCTTCTAGTGTTTTTGAATAGCCGTAATCCACCGCGCTCGAAAAATAGAGTCCATCCAACCCATAGTAGCGCCCCGCAAGTCGCAACTCCTCGGTACGGATCAAACCAAGGCCATCAAAGAGTTCAGGCCCAATGGCATTGGCCCCAGCTTCACCCCGATTGATGGAGATCAAGGAAACCCTGGCGCCAGCGCCACGACCTAGATAGGTCAACAGTCCGGCATGCTCATCGTCCGGATGGGCTACCGTATGCAGCATGCTAGCAGTAGTGGACAGTTTCAGCAATTGCTGCCACAAACCGGTACTACCGCGGTCCACATCCAGTAGAGGGCCGCCCTCAGTACTCAGCGTGCTATTGAGTACCTGCTCCTGCGCAATCGTCAAAGGCGCACAGAGAAGACAGGCAAGACAGAACGTAGTCAGCAAACGAAGCATCGCGTTATTGATTTGGGGAGTTATATAGTGACGTGAAATCTTGGACGTGATGTCACGTATAAGAAGATACGTAACTGCTAAAACAGAATGGCATCGTGAACGAAGGGAATGGCCGTATGTGTAACCACCAGAATGGGATTACTGTGATTCAAGAGGCTCAATAGTTTCCCGATGAGAAAACGGTTGGAGTATGGTTGAGCTTATTGCGTGTCCGAACGGTCGAGTATGCCCGTGCGGCAAAGGAAACTTACAGAATAGAATAGATTTCCTTGTCTGACTTTGGTTTATGCGATGCGATTGGAATTGACCAGCTTAAAAGTAATCTCTAGTACTAAGCTGTACCGGTATATTGGGGTTCGCGGCTAACGGTGTGGTACATGCTACAGAGAATCCGCGCGGCATTTGGAACTAAGCGTTCAAAACTTTACTGGATCAACCAAAGCAGATAAATCATATACCCTGATATGCCTTAATTTCCTTGTTGCGTACAACAGCGGGAACCCGTACTTGAGGTAGACGATTTCCGAATAACTCCAATCAGTCAGGAGCGATGTTCGCTATCACGTAACAATAGGACAGCAGATTGGTTGGGTTTGCATGCACGCAAGATATAGAATGTGATATTCCGCCATTGGATACAATTCCCAAATGGATTTCAGATCGGAAGTTTGTCGTGAGCTTCTGGAGCTTGCACATTTTTTAGGAGATGCCCGCCAAATGGCAATTTTTGGAGAGGGCAACGTGTCGGGCAAGTTGGATTCAGAGTTTTTTCTTGTTAAGGCGAGTGGTACGTCTCTCTCCACGCTGACCGTGGACGAATTGGTCAAGGTCGCGGCACGTTCGCTCGTGGATGCAGTTATGGATGAATCACCGATTACGGATGAAGAGGCCGATGAATTACTTCTGGGTTCCCTCCAGCACCCATCTGCGCTCAAGCCCTCCGTGGAGTCTATGTTTCATGCCTGGCTACTCAGGCTGCCCGGTGTAGCGTATGTTGGGCATGTACATGCTAGGGCGGTTAGTGCCCTTATGTGCTCACCGCACGCGGAGAAGTTTGCTTTAAATCGAATGGTTCCTGATCAGGTCGTTTATACCGGCCCCTCATCGGCAATCGTACCCTATGTAGATCCCGGCATAGTGCTTGCTCGTCATATCAGGGAGGCCGTTCGTACTTATCGCAGCGCAACCGGTCATGTACCCAAGACCATATTGCTCAAAAATCACGGGATTATAGCGTTGGGTGGGACAGCGCAGGAGGTCGCAGCCGCACTTTCAATGGCCGAAAAAGCTGCGCGTATATACCTTGATGCAGCAGTATTGGGGCCTCCGATCTTTATGGAGGCATCGGCGGTGGTACGCATAGCGGGTCGCAGCGACGAACATTATCGACAAGCAATGCTTTCCCGCAAGTAATTCCTCAATGAAGCAGCGTTTTTCTTTGGTATATCTGGATCGTGCGTTTAACATCTCGACATGTAGCGCTAGGATCGATCAATTGACTCACGATCAGCCTGATGCCGCTTCTCGCACATCCTGGATGCGCCATCATATTCTGTAATGCCCAGTGGGTTTCTCACCATCAAAATTTATACAGATGTCTCTGTCCGTTCCTGAATCTTCTGTGCTGGATGACGCCCCACAATCCTACTACAGCTTAAACCTGTATTGTAATACCCTTGCCGGCTTCGAAGAAATGGAACGCTTGATCATAAGACACGAATATGATCACCAGACCAGCGCAAATGAATGTTTGGCCGAAACTACCATCTTCGAAAAAATGGAGGAGCTGGTTACATCAAGCAGTGCCGACGTGACAAGTAAGATAACGAAGGGTTGGAATGAATTTATAGGTGAGTTTGACAAATCGGCGAACCACGCCCCGCGCTACACGGTGTCGAGCGATTTTTTTGCTCGTTTCGGCTCGGGTTTGGTCAAAGGTAAATTTCACATAAAGCATCATGGCACCCTTACCAGGCCTGAATACAAATAAACCAACAGGTGTAAAAAATGAAAAAGCTGATTTTATTGCTAGCCTTGATTCCGACCGTTGCGCTGGCACAGGAAAAGGCGGCCCCCACCGAGGCTGAGATCGTAAGACTTGTGCTGGAAACCCCATCGAAAACGGTCGCCATGGATGCGATTTTTGCCTTGAAATACGATGAGCGAAGGCTAGGGGTGTTGCTGGATATATACCAGGCTTTGGATGGTACCCAAGCTATTGACAGTGCAATCGTGCTGCAACGCATAGCCTTCGCAAAAGGAGGTCAAGATTATCTCATGAACCTATTTGCGTCCCTCGAACCGCCCGAAGAACCGTGCAAGCAACGACCGCAGAGGGGGCGAGTTGCAGCTGACGGTTCCGTTTTGTACTCGGGCCCTCCTGAAGAGGAGCTCTGTCCGTACAAAACGGAATGGTGCAAAGTGGGCATAGCTCTTGTACGGCGCGACCATTTGCACCCTGTGCACCATTCCCTCATTTATCCGACATGCGATAACCGTAAAAAGTATCACGAGGATGGTAGCGTTTCTATAAGTTCCCACTAAATGCCGGCAAGGCGGACGCCGGCATTTGCATATCCCCCCTATAAAGCCCCCTCAGACGCGTCCCAAGGACGTGTTCACCCAGGATGCGCCGAACGCCGGGTTCTCGCGCGCAAGCGCGCGCAGCGCGCAGCTCTCAAGGGCTTGTCTACTGTTTTCATATTCCGAGTTTTTTTGCTAACTTTCATGGAAATCAGATAAACAAAAAAAGCCCCGATTTTAAAATACATCACCGATCGCTGGGAGGACCATGTCGCGAATACATTGGATCCTGTGGAGCGTCTTATCTATCGCTCAAATTTGTTGGGACAGGATTGGCGGATCACCAATACGGGTGGCGGCAACACTTCCACCAAACTCAAGGAGAACGATCCTCTGACCGGGGATTGGGTGTCCGTCTTGTGGATCAAGGGGTCGGGCGGTGATCTCCGGACTGCCACACGGGAGAATTTTGCATCCTTGTATCAGGATCGACTGCTTGCGCTTCAGCAGCTGTACACCAGCAAGTCTGCACGAGGTGTAAAATCAGCGGCCGAAGATGCAATGGTTGCGGCATATAAGCATTGTGTGTTCGATCTAAACACCCGGGCGCCCTCTATCGATACGCCGTTACACAGCTTTGTACCGTACTCGCATGTGGATCACAGCCATCCGGTTGCCTGCATAGCACTGGCGACGGCCGCGGAAGGTCCTGCGCTAACGAATGAGATCTATGGAACGGATGTGATTTGGGTTGACTGGCAGCGGCCGGGTTTTGAGCTTGGCTTAAAGCTGCAGGCCGTTTGCGCAGAATACCCGGAAGCGAAAGGCGTAATGCTGGGAGGGCATGGCCTGATCAATTGGGCAGAGAGTGATAAAGCCTGCTATCATCTCAGTCTGGAACTGGCCGACCGTGCCGAAATCTTTCTTGCTGACCGGGGAGCGCGTAATTATGCGTTTGGCGGAGTGCGCCACAAGCCGTTAAATGAGGCGGCACGCACATCTGTACTGGTGGATGTTCTGCCGTGGTTGCGTGGAAAGGTCAGTCAGCATAAACGCTGCATTGCGACAGTGGAACTGGATCCAGAGGTTGTTGATTTTGTGAATTCTGTGGATGCGCCGCGTCTGGCGGAGTTGGGGACCTCCTGCCCTGATCATTTCCTGCGCACAAAAATCAAGCCGCTTTACGTGGAGTGGGATCCAGAGAACGGAGACGTGGATGCCCTTAAAGCGGCACTGGCTAAAGGGCTTGAGCAGTATCGAATGGATTATGCGGCTTATTATACCGCTCATCGGCATGCGGACTCCCCACCTATAAGGACGGTAGAACCCACGGTTGCGCTGATTCCGGGTATTGGTCTTGTTGCCTGGGGTAAATCAAAGAGTGAGAGTCGTGTAACAGCAGAATTTTATCGTGCAGCCATTGGCGTCATGCAAGGTGCCGAGGTGGTTTCGACGTACACGGCGCTACCGAGACAGGAGGCCTTCGATATCGAATATTGGTCACTGGAAGAGGCAAAGCTTCGCCGAATGCCGCAGGAAAAGGGATTCGCGGGCCAGGTGGTTGTCATCTTTGGTGCAGGAAGTGGAATTGGCAGGGAAACAGCAGTCCGTGTGGTGGCAGAAGGGGCGAACATCGTTGCCGTTGATCTCAACGAATCTGCGGCAAAAGAGGTGAGTGATACTGTCCTGCAATCCGTCGGGATGGGGATCGGTGTTGCAGGAACGGGAGTGTCGGGATGCGGAAATGCGATTGGTCTGGGCTGCGACATAACGGAGCGCACCTCCGTACGCAAGGTGATGGAAACCACGATCCTGGCTTATGGCGGACTGGATCATGTGATCATCACAGCGGGGATGTTTCCTGGAACCAACGCAGCGGGGGTTGTCCCGGATGCAGCATGGGACAAAACGTTTGCAGTAAATGTGAAGGGATCCTACATCGTGGCCAGTGAAGCGGCAAAGATATGGGAGGCGCAGCAGTTGCGGGGGAGCCTCGTACTGACTGGAAGCGTGAATGGAGTCGTTCCCAAGTCAGGGAGTATGGCTTATGACACAAGCAAGAGCGCACTTAATCATCTGGTACGCGAACTTGCAGTTGCCTACGCCCCCCTGATTCGCGTTAACGGGATTGCACCCGCGACGGTTATCGCAGGCAGCAGCATGTTCGGACGTGAACGTGTAATGCGTTCTTTACGCAAGTACGGGCTGCCCTACAGTTCTAGTGAATCCACGGATAACTTACGCGAGCGCCTAGCTGATTTTTATGCGGGGCGAACGCTTACGGATCAGCGAGTGACCGCCAGAGATCAGGCGGAAGCGGTAATACTTTTGGCCAGCAGAAAGCTTGGAAAAACCACAGGACAAATCCTGAACGTTGACGGTGGGCTTGAAGGAGCATTCCTTCGCTAATGTCCAAGAATACGATGAGGAACATAAAGGGCTTCCAGCAGGGCTATTTCCTGGGCAGAGAGTTCAAGGGATAAGCTGCGAACAGCACTTTCCAGGTGGGAGATTTTGGATACTCCGACGATGGGTGCCGTTACTCCCGGTTTCGACAACAGCCATGCCATGGCTATTTCTGCCGGTGGCTCCCCACGCTCATCGGCGAGTTTTCGCAGCGCTCGAATGACATGTGCGTCCTCGGGGGCGGTATAGCGTTCATGCATGAGTTCATCACTCTTGGCGCGTGCAGTAGAGAGTGGATCTTCAAGAGACTCTGCACGGGCAAGTAAACCCCGGGCCAGGGGAGACCAGGGCAAAACGGCAAGTCCCTCTTCGTGGCAGAGGGGGATCATTTCCCGCTCCTCCTCTCGATACAGGAGGTTATAGTGGTTTTGCATACTGACAAACCGCGTCCACCCGTTGAGCACTGCAGTACCGAGCATGCGAGCCAATTGCCATGCATACATGCTTGAAGCCCCTATACGCGACTTCGACATTTCCCTTCCGTCGTGTCTGACTTTTTGACCTGATCT